>DASYUP010000336.1:0-7702 GCA_036001185.1 Thermoanaerobaculia bacterium | reverse complement strand
CTCGACCAGCGCGTCGCGCGAGAGCGCATCGAGAGACGCCTCCGCGCAGCGGCGGGCCAGCTCGAGGCGCGGGATCTTGGAGGGCGTCGCGAGCAGGGGCTGGATCTGGGTCTCGACCACGCTCGAGACCTCGACCACCTTGCGCCAGATCTCGAGCAGCCGCTCGGCGGAGCAATGGAGGATCGAGTAGTCGCTCTCCCGGATCTCGTCCAGCAGCCGAATGCACCCCAGGTAGGCTCGAATCCGCGGGTTCTGGAGCGAGTCCTTCTCGAGCGCCCAGTCGGCAGCCGACACCCCCCGCGGCAGTGTCACCTGCCCGTTGTGCGGTGGCGTCCGCGCCCCGTCCGCTCGCCTTCGCGATTGCTTCAATTCACGCATTTCCCACCCGGGGCGAGGGAAGCCCCCCGCCGATCCGACGAGCTGTCGATTGGCGGCAGCGTATCCGCAAGCGGACTGCGGTGTCCACGCCAGCACGCCTGGCAGCACGCCTGGGCTTTCCGGCGCCGCGATCCTCCGCCGCGGTGCGAGAATGCTTCCGAGCCCCGCGAGTCATGGCACCCGCCGAGCGCCCCGCGCCCCTCGACGACGGTCCGCCCACCGAGCCGGCGGGCCTGCGCCCTCCCCCGCCTGACGGCCCGCTCACCGAGCCGGCGGGGGCGCCGCCGCCCGCCGACGTGCCGGCCTTCCTGCGCGGCTGGCCGCGCTACCAGGTGGTGGCGGCCCTGGGGGCCGGCGGCATGGGCGAGGTCTATCGCGCCTGGGACCCGCAGCTGCAGCGCTGGGTGGCGCTCAAGTTCCTGCATGCCGCCGACAGCCGCCGCGTGGCGCGCTTCCAGCGCGAGGCGCAGGCGCAGGCGCGCGTCGACCACCCCGGCGTCTGCCCGGTCTACGAGGTGGGCGACGTCGAGGGGCGGCCGTACATCGCCATGCAGGAGATCGCCGGTGCCACCCTCGACCGTGCCGCCGCCGGCCTGCCGCTCGAGGAGAAGGTGCGGCTGGTGGCGCAGGTCGCCGATGCGGTGCACGCCGCCCATCGCATCGGGCTCATCCACCGCGACCTCAAACCGGGGAACATCCTCGTCGCCCGCACCGACGAGGGGTTGCGCCCCTTCGTGGTCGACTTCGGCCTCGCCCGCGATCAGCGGGTCTCCGGCCTCACCGTCTGCGGCTCGCTCTCCGGCACGCCGGGCTACATCGCGCCCGAGCAGGCGCTGGGCGAGGAAGGAGGGCCCGACCGCCGCGCCGACGTCTACAGCCTCGGCGCCGTGCTCTACGAGCTGATCGCCGGCCAGCTGCCGCTGCCGGCGACGAGCTTCGCGGAGGCGATCTTCAAGGTGCTGCGCGAGGAGGCGGTGCCGCTGCGCAAGGTGATGCCGTCGGTGCCCGCGGACCTCGAGACGGTGGTGATGAAGGCGCTGGAGAAGGACCCGGCGCGGCGCTACGACTCGGCGCGCGCGCTCGCCGCCGACCTGCGGCGCTGGCTCGACGGCGAGCCGGTGGAGGCGCGGCGGGCGCGGTTGCTCTACCGGCTGCGCAAGCGGGTGGCGCGCCATCCGGTGCAGGTGGCGGTGGCTGCCGTCGCCTCGCTGCTCATCTTCGTGCTCGCCGCGGTGGCCCTGCACGCCCGCTGGGAGGCGGCGGCGCGCGCCGAGGCGGCGCGACGCTTCGGCACCGCCGCCAAAGAGCTCGAATCGCTGCTGCGCGTCGCCGAGCTCGCTCCCGCCCACGACACGACGCCCGAGCGCCGCGCCGCGCGCGCGATCATGGCGCGCATCGGCCGCGAGATGGAGGAGGGTGGTCGCGGCGCGCGCGGGGCCGGCCTCTATGCCCTCGGTCGCGGCGCCCTGGCGCTGGGCGACACCGCCGAGGCGCTCACCCGGCTGCAGGGCGCCTGGGCTGCCGGTGAGCGCGGCGGCGAGGTCTCGTATGCGCTCGGCCAGGCGCTCGGCCAGCGCTACCTCGAGGGCCTGGAGCGCCTGGCGCCGGGACGGCTGGCCGACGCCGACGCTCCGCTGCGCGGCGAGCTCGAGCGGCGCTTCCGCGAACCGGCGCGCCGGCACCTGCGACAGGCGGCGGCGGCCGGTTCGCTCGACGCCCCCGAGCTGGTGGAGGCGCGGCTAGCCCTCTACGAGGGGCGCTACGCGGCGGCCCGCGCCGCCGCCGAGCGCGCCGTCGCCGGTCGCCCCTGGCTCTACGAGGCGCGCGAGGTGCAGGGGCTCGCCTGGCGACGGCAGGGCAACGACGCCGACGCCCGCGGCGACCTCGATGACGCGCTCGCCGCTTACGCGCACGCCGGCGCTGCCGACGCGGCGGCGACTTCCATCGCCCGCAGCGGCGCCTCGGCGCATGCCGAGGAGTGTGCCCGCCAGGTCGCCGTGCTGCGGGTGCTGCGGCAGCGCCGGCCGCTTACCGGCGAGCTGGTGGCCGAGGCGCTCGCCGCCTGCGATCGCGCGCTCGCCCTCGACCCCGCGCTGGCGCGCGCGTGGGGCGAGAAGGGGCAGCTACTGATCACCGCTGCAGAAGACGAGCTGCGCGGCGGCGTCGACCCCGGTGCGACGGTCGGCAAGGCCATCGCCGCCCTCGAGCGGCAGGTGGCCCTCGATCCCGCCGCCGACGACGGCTGGAGCAACGTCGGCATGGCGCAGCTCGATCTCGCCCGCTGGCGGCTGCTGCACGGCGACCCGCGACCGCAGCTCGAGCGCGCCGTCGCCGCCTTTCAGCGGGCGCTGCGCCTCGAGACGCGCCGGGTGACGACCCACAACGGGCTGGGCAACGCGCTGCTCCTGCTGGCCCGCTACCAGGACTCCCGCGGCCTGCCCTCGGACCCGACGCGCCGCCAGGCGATCGCCGCCCTCGACCGCGCGGTAACGCTGTGGCCCGGTTTCGCCACCGGCTACGGCAACCTCGGCCAGGCCTGGGTCGACGCCGCCAACCGCGAGCTCGGCGCCGGCCGCGATCCGCGTCCGCCACTGCGCCACGCCATCGCCGCCTTCACCACCGGGCTGGCGGTCAACTCCTCCAACCCCGCCTATCTCAACAACAGCGGCAACGCCGAGGTGGCGCTCGGCGAATACCTGCTGGCCGTCGGCGAGGACCCGCGGCCGTCCTTCGCCGCGGCGGCGAAGAGCTTCCGGGCGGCGCTCGCGCTGCGGCCGGCCTATGCCATCCCGGAGTGGAACCTCGCTTACCTGGCGAGACTCGAGGCTCTCTGGCTGGTGCGGCGGGGCGAGGATCCGGGCGCCGCCTTGCGGTCGGCGGCCGAGGCACTGGCGCGAGCCCGTCAGCTCGACCCCGCCGATGCCGACAACGCCCTCGAGGGGGCGCGCCAGGAGCTCATCGCAGCGCGCTGGGCGAGCTCGCAGGGCCGGCCGCCGCTGCCCGCCCTCGAGCGCTGCGACCGCGAGCTTGCCGCCGGCTTCGCGCTCAACGACGAATACGCCGACCTCTACGTGGTGGCCGCCGAGCGCTGGCGTCGGCTCGCGGCCTGGCAGGCGGCGCACGGCGGCGGCGAGACGGTGGCGCTGGCGCGCGGCCTCGCGGCGGCGGACCGCGCGCTGGCGCTGCACCCCGGTATGGCCGAGGCGCTGGCGCAGCGCGCGGCGCTGCTCCGCCTGCACGGCGACGAGGCCGGCGCCGCCGCGGCGCTGGCGGCGGCTAAAACCGCGAATCCGCTGATCACCCTCGACTCCTAGGTAGGGGGGCAGCTTGCCTACCCCCGGGTGGGGGTGGAGTGTGCAACAGCCCCCACCCGAGCTCGCCGTCATCGCCAGCGAAGCGAAGCGATCTCGACGAGTGGCCGAGCCCGAACCGCTCGTCGACGCCGCCGAGCGGGTGGGCGACGGCGTGCGCCAGCCCCTCGTCGAGCAGGTAGTGCGCAGGGTCGTAGAGGTTCGCCCGCAGCCGCTGCACCTCGCGGTGCGTGTGACAAATCGCATACCCGGGCCCGGCAGGCGTCGTAGACCTCGCGCGGCGGCGTGTAGCAATCGGCGCTGCCGAGTCGCCGCAGCAACCATGGCGCCGGCCGCGCGGAGTGGTGGCTGTGGACGTGGAGATCGGCGCTGGCGTCCATGGGCGTCCTCCTGCCGTCTGCGTTGGCTACCGTCTGCGTTGGCGCAACCGGCAGCGTAGGGCATGGCTGGTGACGGCGGCGTGACGCCGGTCGGACAGTGCCGCAACTGCTCCTCTCGGCTGCGTTACAATTGGCCGTACATGCTTCAGGGCCACCTCCGCAAGCGCCGCTTCCCGCGGGTGCACGTCGAGCAGCCATTGTTCGTCGAGGTGCTGGAGGACAGGGGGGCGCAGGGGTTCTCGCGCACCCGCACCCTCGGCGAGGGGGGATGCAGCTTCAAGAGCCCCTATGCCATCGGCTACCTGTCGCTGATGAAGGTGTCGATCTCGCTCTCCGGGCGGGTGGTCACCGCCGACGGCCGCGCCGTCTACCAAGTGGAGCAGACCGACGGCGAATTCGAGGTGGGTGTGGAGTTCCTGCGCCTCTCCAACGAGGACCGCATCCACATCCGCCAGCTGGTGACCATCGGCGTCACGCGCTAGCTTGGTCGGCGGCAGTGCGGCACGTTCCGTGCTGGGCCTTCCCGGCGTGTCACGAAGGTCGGGGTGGCGGAAGGGACTACCGGGGACTGCGGCGGCGAGGCCGGCCTCGACTGCCGGCCGTCTGCTCACGGCCCTTGCCCTGCTGGTGGCCGTCGGCAGCACGGGCTGCGAACGCAATCCCCCCGCCAGTGCGGCAGCGACGGCGGCGGCCACTGCCACCCCGGCACCTCCGCGCGGGCCGCTGACCATCTACGTCGGCCGGCGGCAGGACCTGATGGCGCCGCTGCTCGACCGCTTCAGCCGCGAGACTGGGGCGTCGCTGGTGGTGCGCTACGGCGACACCGCGCAGCTCCGCGACCGGCTGCTCGCCGAGGGGACGCGTACCCCTGCCGGGGTCTTCATCGCTCAGGAGGCCGCGGCTCTGGGGGCGTTGTCGCGCAAAGGGTTGCTGCGCGAGCTGCCGATGGACCTCGTGCAGCTGGTGCAGCCACGCTTCGCCGGCAACGAGGCGAAGCACGACTGGGCCGGCCTCTCGGCGCGGGCGCGAGTGGTGGTGTACGACCCGGCGGTGACCCCGCCGGAGCAGTTGCCGCGGAGCCTCGACGAGCTGACCGACGCCCGCTACAAGGGTCGCTTCGGCCTCGCGCCCGCCAACGACTCCTTCCAGGCGCAGCTGGCGCTCTACCTGGTGGAGAACGGGGACAAGGGGCTCGCGCAGCTGCTCGCCGGCCTGCGCGCCAACCAGCCCCGCCTCTACCCCAACAACGCCGCTCTGGTGCAGGCGGTGGCGCGCGGCGAGGTGCCCTTCGGCCTCGTCAATCACTACTCGGCGCGCCGCCCGCTGCCGCAGGTGGCCCCCGGCAAGGTGGCGATCTTCTTCATGCCGGCCGCCGACGCCTCGAGCTTCGTCAACGCCGCGGGCATCGGCGTGCTGGCGGACGACCCCCGAGCGCTCGAGCTGGTGCGCTTCCTGCTCGCGCGGGAGCCGCAGCGGCAGGTGGCCGAGCTGACCGATGAGTATCCGCTGGCGCGGGGGATGGGGCCGCGGCCCGGGCTGCCCCCGCTGGCCAGCCTGCACACGCCGGTCTACGACTTCGCCGACCTGGCGGCGGTGCACCAGGACGCCGAGGGCGCCATGCGCCGCGCCGGGCTGCTCAGCGGTGGATCCACGGTCGCGCCGCCGCCCCCCGCGACGGCCAAGGTGAGCAAGAAGACGAAGGGGCGGCCGTCGACGGCGCGCCACGGCAAGCCGAAGCCCAAGCACGCGCGCAAACCGCCGCCGAAGAAGCGCCGGCACCAGCGCCACCCGCCCTGATCGCCACCAGGCCGCGCCGCCGATCCGAGGGGGGGCATAGAATGGAAGAGCTTTCCCCAGGGTCGAGCAGTTGCCGTCCTCCAGCGATCCCTCGCAGCGAGGAGAGACGCGGACTGTGGGCCGCGAGGCGAACGCTCCACGTCTCGCGGCCTCCAAGCGGACGGCAGCGTTGCGCGAGGAGGAGAACCGGATCCTCGAGATGGTCGCGCGCGGCGCTCCCCTGGGCGACGCGCTCGACCGGCTGCTGCGATCCGTCGAGGCGCAGGCGGCCGGAATGCTCTGCTCGATCCTGTTTCTGCTCGACGACGGGCAGCACGTCCAGCACGCCGCCGCGCCGAGCCTGCCGGAGGCCTACTTGAAGGCCATCGACGGCGCCTCCATCGGCCCATCCGCCGGATCGTGCGGCACGGCCATGTACTGGAAGAAGCTCGTCATCGTGTCGGACACCTTCGTGGACCCGCTGTGGTCCGAGCCCGCCCATCGCCAGCCGGCCGAGAGGTTCGGGCTGCGCGCCTGCTGGTCCTCTCCGATCCTCGCGCGCGAGGGGAGGGTCCTCGGCAGCTTCGCCATGTACTACCACGAGCCGCGGAGCCCGACCGTCGCCGAGATGGAGCTGATCGAGCACGCGACACACATCGCCGGCATCGCCATGGAGCGTGACTGGATGGACCGTGAGCGCGCCAAGGCCGAAGAGCAGTTGCGCTATTTGCAGAAGATGGATGCGTTCGGGCAGCTCGCCGCGGGCATGGCACACGACTTCAACAACCTCCTGACGGCGATCCTCGGATGTGCCGACCTCGTCCTCCGTGCGCCGGTCGATCACAAGGTCCGGGGCGAGGTCGAAGAGATCCGGAACGCCGGAGAGAAGGCGGCCTCGCTGACGCGCCAGCTCCTGGCGCTGGGTCGGAAGCAGGACCTCGTCGCGGAGACGCTCGACCTCAACGGCGTCGTCGGGGGGATGGCCAACCTGCTGCGGCAACTCACGCGGGAGGACATCGCACTGGCCCTCAGGCCCGATCCGGACCTGCCGAGGGTCCTGGCCGACCGCGGCCAGATCGAGCAGGTCGTGCTCAACTTGGTGCTGAATGCCCGCGATGCGATGCCCGACGGCGGGCAGCTGACGATTGCGACGCGGCGCGAGGACGTGGGCGCAGACGCAACGCATTTCGTCGCCGAGCCCGGCCCCTACGCGGTCCTGGCGATCCGCGACAACGGAATCGGCATGGATGCCGAGACCAGGGCCCACATCTTCGAGCCGTACTTCACGACCAAGCCGAAAGGCAAGGGCACTGGCCTGGGTCTGGCCACCGTCTACGGGATCGTGCGACAGAGCGGCGGTCACGTCCTGGTGACCAGCGAGAAGGGGTGCGGCACCACGGTAGAGGTCCGGCTGCCGGCGATCGCGCCTGCCCCGGCGGCTCACGGCGTCGTGTGAGGCACCCCGGTCGCGCCCTCCCCGCCGCGCCGCGCGGCTGGGTAGTGCCGGGGGGCCCGGCGCGAGCGCAGCCAGCGCACCCACCACGACCAGCGTGCCCGAGCGGCGACGCGGCCGGTAAGCGCCTCCTCGGCGTTGTCGAGCAGGTCCTCGATCAGCGCGTCGTGGAGACAGCGAAACATCAGCGGCCAGGCCAGACGCATCCTGCCCCGGGGTCGTGCGGCGATGACGTGGTAGACGACACAGGCGCCCTCACCGTCGGGCTCGACGGTCAGGGTGTGGGTGCCGTCCAGCCTCAGCGTCGGCGCGAAGGTGAACTCGACTCGCCGCCCGGGCTCGTAGGCGGTGACGGTGTAGCGAATCGGTCCGTGGCCGCCGGCGGCACCGACGGCCAGCGGGCG
>DASYUP010000335.1:0-9008 GCA_036001185.1 Thermoanaerobaculia bacterium | reverse complement strand
CGACAAAGGGTGGCCTCCGCAGTGCGTAGGCTGCCGAGTAGTCGATCCGCGGCGCCACCAGCTTGGTGTCAGGCTGTGGCTTCGTGGCGGCGCGCTCCTCGGCGATCTGCTGGAGCAAGAGCACCACCGAGTCCGGCGGCTCGAGATGAACGGTCAACCGGTGACGGCCGATCTCGATCCAGTCGCCCTCGGCGAGCACCGTCCGCTCGACCTGCCGGCCGTTGACATAGGTGCCGGTCAGGCTGCCGCAGTCCTCGAGCTCGAGGCTCCCCTCACGCAGCCGCAGCCGCGCGTGCTCGAGCGCCACCGTCGTCTCGTCGAAGCGCAGCTGGGCAGTGGCGCCGCGGCCGACGAGCAGGATGTCCCCCTCGATGAACTGCATGAGCGCGGTGCCGGCGAGCTCGACGCCGGACTCGAGGCCGCCGCGTACCCGCTGCACGACGAAGCTCACGGCAGGCCGCTCCAGCGCAGCGCGCCCCAGAGGTGCGCCGCCAGCACGATGAAGAGCACGAACGTGAGGGGGACATGGAAGTAGAGCCAGACCGCCAGCAGGTTGCGGTAGCGCAGCTGGCGCACCAGCGCCTGAAAGAGCTCGCGCCGCTGGCGCGCCAGCACCAGGAGCTGCTCGAGCTGCTGCTGCTCGGTCGGCGGCACCTCGGGCACGAAGCCCGCCCAGGAGCTCTCCCGCTCTGCCGCGTCAGCGCGCGGCGCCAGCAAGAGGCGCCAGCCGGCAAGCCATCCCGGGCGGGCCTCGCCGAGCAGGTGGTGGGCGATCTCCCGCAGCGCCGGGGACCTGCCGCCAACCAGGCGCGCCATCGCCTGGCCGAGCTGGTTGAGCTGGCTGCCGATCTCCTCGGGGGCGAGGTTGCTTTCGACGCCGGTGAGCAGGAGTGGCACCACGGTGTAGAGCAGCGCCCCGACCAGCCCGCTTGCCGCCACCGCCACGAGCGTCCAGAAAGCCACTACCGCCACCCGGTCCTCGAAGCGGAATCCGCTGTGGCAGAGGACCACTCCGACCACCAGCAGCCCGAGGTAGACGTGGACCTGGCACCAGGTCTCCAGGCGTCCGAGGCGGCTGCGATGCCACCGCTTGCGCACGCCGAAGGAGGTCAGCACCAGCACCAGCAGCAGAGCGAGCACGCCGTAGGCGAGACCGACCGGCGAGCCGCCGTGCGGCGTTTCGTGCCGGCCGTAGACAGCGTAGGAGATCGTCAGCAGCGCCGCCGCGACCAGTGCGGCGCGCCGCCAGCGGGCGCTCTGTGGCGTCAGCAGCAGCTCAGCGCCCTCCCGCGGCGACCAGTCGCTCGACGGTGCGCTTGTACTCCGCCGGCTTGACGCGGATGGCGGCGCCGGTCGGGCAGCTGCGGCAGCAGGCCGGGCCCCCGGGCAGGCTCGCGCAGAGGTCACACTTGACCGCCACCGTGCGGTCGGAGGTCGCCGCCTCGTCGCCGAGCAGCGACTTGACCCAGACGAGCAGCGAGGGGCGCGGCTGCGGGTGGACCATGAAGATGTTGCCGTAGGGGCAGTTGCTCTCGCAGTTGCCGCAACCGATGCAGTTGTCGCGGATGTGGATCTCGCCACGGGCGTCGCGATAGAGGGCGTCGGGCGGGCAATCGAGCATGCACAGCGGGTTGGCGCACTGCCAGCAGGAGTTGGGGGCGAGCACGTTGGCGAACTTGATGCCGGTGAGGGAGAGCCGGGCCTGCCCGTCTTCGTGGACGTCCTCGCAGGCGCGGATGCAGTTGTTGCAGCGCACGCAGAGGTTCTCGTCGATGAGCAGCGTGTCGGTGCCCATCACCACTTCCTCGCGGATCAGGTCGCCGAGCACCCGACCGGCGCCGGGCGTCGCCTCCTCCTTGAGCGTGGCCACCCGCATCGCCGCGAGCCGGCTCTCGAGCTGGGGACGCAGGCCGGGGAACTGGGCGGCGAAGGCCGCGAAGTCGCTGCGGGTGATGCCCACCAGCTCGCAGGGGAAGATCGTCGTCACCGTCACCGCGCGCGGCTGGTCGCCGACCAGGGCCGACTCGCCAAAGAAGTTGCCGCCCACCAGGTAGGTGACGATCACCTCGCGATCGCCCGAGCGCTTCGACAGCTTCACCTGTCCGCTGCGCAGCAGGTAGAAGGCGTCGCCGGGGTCGCCCTCGCGGAAGACCACTTCGTCCCGGCCGACCTCGGCCACGCGCGCCTTGGCCGCCAGGCGCCAGAGGTCGCCGAGGGGGATCTGCGGCGGCAGGTGGTTCTGCAGCGCCCGCAGCAGAAATGTCTCGTCGACCAGGCGCTTGACCCGCGGCGTCGAGTAGAGCAGCTTCAGCATCGCCTTGCGCGGTATCTCGAGGAGCGCGCTGTCGCCCACGGCGACGGCGGTGGCGTTGCGGCGGCGTCCCGACAGCAGCCCCATCTCGCCGAGGAAGCTGCCGGCGGTGAGCACTGCCTGGCGGCTCTCGCTGCCGGCCTCGTCACGGCGCCCGATCTCGACCGCGCCGGAGACGATGGCGAGCACGCTGTCGGTGTAGTCGTTCTGCCGCAGGATGACCTCGCCGTCGCGATAGCGGCGCGGCTCGGCAGAGAGGAAGGTGTCTCGCAGCCCCTCGCCGGCGGCGGCCTGGCGGGCCGCCGCGTGGCGCCCCTCGGCACCCGAGTCGGCCACCGCCCCGAAGAGCGGGATCTCCTCCATCACCTGCACGATGCGCTGCCGCACGGTGCCCGCCCAGAACGGCAGGCGCTCGCGCAGCACCTCCTCGTCGGCGGGTTCGACCGCCCGTCCCATCAGGTGCTCGACCACCTCCCACCCTTGGTTGATCGCCGGCTTGATGAGGTCGCGCCCGCTGATGGCGCCGATGACGTAAAGACCCGGCACGGACGACTCGTAGCGCTCGCTCAACACCGGCTTGGCCTCGGCGTCGCCAGAGGTGAGCTCGACGCCGAAGCTCTCGAGCAGCTGGCGAGGCGGCTGCGTGCCGATCTTGAGGAAGACCTGCTCGGCCGCCAGGTCGAGGTCCCCCAGCGCGCCGCGCAGCTCGATGCGGCCGGGAAGGATGCGGCGCACCGCCGTGCTGTAGAGCACCTCGAGCTGGCGGGCGCTCTGCCGCTTGAGCAGCTCGCGGAGGAGCGCTTCCTTGGGCCGCACGATCTCCGGCTTGCGCACCACCAGCGAGACCTGGTTGCGCTCGCACAGGGCGAGGGCGATCTCGAGGGCGGAGTCGCCGGCGCCCACTACCACGATGGCGCGGTCGACGAAGTCGTCGGGGTCGACGAGGCGGGTGGCGACGGAGGGGAGGTCCTCGCCGGGGGCACCCAGCCGGCGAGGGTTACCCTGGGTGCCGATTGCCAGCACCACCGCCCTGGCCGCGTGCTCGCCGGCGCCGGTGCGCACCAGGAAACCGTCGCGGCCGCGTTCGAGCGCCTGCAACTCCTCGCCGTAGCGCACTCGCAGCCCCACGGCGATGGCGGCCTTGGTCCACGCCGCGAGCACCGACTCGCGCGACCCGGCGGCGAAGGCGAGCTCACCGCGCAACGGGATCTGCGCCGGCTCCGCCATCACGTGTTTGCGCTTCTGGTAGGCGAAGACGGTGTCGGCGAAATGGTCGCTGCGCTCGAGCACCAGGTAGGAGAGCCCGGCGGCATGAGCGGCCAGCGCGGCGCTGAGGCCCGCAGGGCCGGCGCCGACGACGAGCAGGTCGAGACGCTCAGTCATGGGTTCCCAGGCGCCACACGTCGCCGGTCACGCCGCGCAGCCGCTGGGCGCGTGCCGACGGCTGGTTGCTGAGCGCACGGTAGAACGTCTCGCCGACCAGGATGCCCCCCGGCCCGGCCTCCTCGCACAGCCGTGTCGCCGCGTCCAGCAGGGATCCCGCCAGGGCGTATTCGACGCGTTGCCCGCTGGCGACGTCGCCGACGAAGACCGCCCCCTGGGCGATGCCGACGGCGAGGTCGCAGCGCGCGACGCCGCGGCGTGCCCACTGGCGCTGCAGCTCGCCGACTGCCCGCCGCGCCCCCAACGCCGCCCGCAGGGCGCGGTCGGCGTCCCCGGGCCCCGCCACCGGGGCTCCCCAGAGGGCGAGCACCGTGTGGCCGCAGACGTTGGCGACCGTGCCGCCGTACTCGAGGATGGTACCGCCGACCCGCGACAGGTAGGCGCCGAGCAGCTCGGCGAGATCCGCCTCTGGCAGCGCGTCGGCGGCGGCCCCGAAGTCGTGCAGAGCGCAGTGCAGGAGCACCGCCTGCCGCCGCGCCGGCCGGACCAGCGACACCTCCCCCTGGCGCAGCACGGCCTCGGCGGCCAGGCTCGGCGACAGGTAGCGCTGCAGCCGCTGCATCGTGTCCCTCTCCTCCCGCAGTTGATGCTGCAGCTGCTGGTGCTCGAGGGCGAGCGCGGCGAGGCCGCCGAAGGCGGTCATGAACTCGAGGTCCTCGACGCCAAAGGGGCGCAGTCGGTCGGCGTTCTCCAGGTACAGCAGGCCCAGCACCGTCTGCTGCTCGCCGACGAGCGGGATGCACAGGGCGCTGTGCTGGGCCAGATGGCGCGCCGAGTCGCTGTCGAAGCGCTCGTCCTGGCTGACATTGTCCGAGAGGACGGCCACCCGCTCGGTGAGCACCTCGTAGGCGATGGCGCGCGGGATCTGCCCCGCCTCCTCGGGCCGGCCGCGGCGCACCCTGCCCGCCCGTGGCGTCAGCTCGAGCGCGTCCCCCTCGACCACCAGCACGGCGGCGCGATCCACCTGCAGGGCCGAGAAGGAGAGATCGACGATGCGCTGCAGCAGCGAGTCGAGGTCCGGGTGGCGTCCGAGCTCGATGGCGACCTCGAGCAGCGCCTCCATCCGGCGGGCCACGCCCTCTTCGACAATCGTGCGCACCAGGCTGAGCAGGCCGGAGTTGCCGCCGTCGCGGGCCGCCGGAGCTTCCTCGGCTAACGCCGGCGACGAGAGCGCCGTCACCGGCAGCTTCTCGCGGATGGTGTTCACCTGGTGGCGGGCGGTGATCAGCTCGACCTGCGCCTCGCCGGCCGCCGGCACGGACGCGACTGCGGCGCGCTGGAGACGGAAGGCGACGCTGCCGAAGGTCACCGTATCGCCGTCGCTGGCGACGTGGTCGCGCACCCGCGTGCCGTTGACGAAGGTGCCATTGGTGGAGCCCAGGTCGCGCACCCGCAGGCCGTCGGCGAGCGGCGCCAGCTCGGCGTGCTCACGCGAGATGGTGACGTCGTAGATGGGGAGGTCCGAGGTGGGCGAGCGCCCGACCACACGCCGCGCCCCAGCGGCCAGCTCGATGGTCTGGCCGCCGTCGGTGGCGGGGACGAGTTGGAACGCCGACATGAGCCTGCGATCTCCGGGCTCATTGTCGCACTGGGCCGGTACGCGAGTCGCACCACGACTTCGGCCAGCTGTCGTCGCGACCGTAGCTCCGGGGGCATCCGGCTCCGGCCGTCCGGCGATCTGGTCCCACGTCTGGAGGAGGCGTCCACATGCAGGATCGCGATCCGTGGGCGTTGTTCGGGCGCGAGCGTAAGCGCCGGGCTTGCAGGGATTCTCTAGTCTCTTGCGAAATCCGCTGGCCTGGCATGCGGGGTGCTCATGGCGATCGCGTCCGCCGGAGAACCTCGATGCCTGAAGCCCTCGACCACCCGCAAGCGCCGATGGCCGCGGCCGACCCGCGACCTCGGCCTCCTCTGCACTCGCTACTCGAGCGCCAGCTGCGGCGACACCTCGAGCCCGGGCAGGCGCGCCCGGCCGGCTTCGACGCCTTGCTCGCCGCGGTGAGCGAGGCCTACCAGCAGGCCGACCAGGACCGCAAGATGCTCGAGCGTGCCCTCGACATCAGCTCCGAGGAGCTGCTGGAGGCCAATGGCGAGCTCAACCGGAGCTTGTCGCTCCTGCAGGAAGCCTCCTCCGAGCGCGAGCGCGCCGCCGCCGCCGTCCGCGAGAGCGAGCTGCGCTTCCGCGCCCTCGTCGACCAGGCGGCGGACGCGATTTTCGTCCACGATCTCGGCGACGGCCGTCTGGTCGACGTCAATCAGCGTGCTTGCGACAGCCTGGGCTACTCGCGCACCGACCTGCTGGCGCGCAGCGTCCCCGACTTCGTCGTCGACGTTGACACCGAGCGGGCCAGGGCCTTCTGGAGCTCGCTCCGCTTGGGCCGGCCGGAGACGATGCTGGCGCAGCACCGGCGCAAGGACGGCACCACCTTCCCCATCGAGGCGAGGCTAGGGCTCATCGAATACGCCGGCTCGACGGTGGTGCTCGCCCTCTGCCGTGACATCTCGGCGGCCGAGGCAGCCCTGCGCGAAAGCGAAGCCAAGTACCGCGACCTCTTCGACTACGCACCGGTGGGGTACCACGAGCTCGATGCCGAAGGTCGCATCACCAGCGTCAACCGAACCGAGTTGACCATGCTCGGTTTCGAAGCCGCCGAACTGCTGGGCAGCTATGTGTGGGAGCTCGCCGGTGACGAGGCTTCCCGTGAGCGGCTGCGCATCGACCGCACCCGCACCGCCCCGCGGTCCCCCTACGCGGCAGAGCTGCGCCGCAAGGACGGCAGCGTGCTCTCCGTGCTCATCGAGGAGAGTGTGCTGAGTGACAGCGACGGCACCGTGCAGGGCACCCGCGCCACTCTGCGCGACGCCACCGCGAGCCACGTGCTCGAAGCGCAGCTGCGACAAGCGGGGAAGATGGAAGCGGTTGGCCGACTCGCCGGCGGGGTGGCGCACGACTTCAACAACCTGCTCACCGCCATCCTTGGTTACAGCGAGCTGGCGCTGCGGGAGGTCGGGCCGGCGGGCGCACTGCGCCGCGAGCTCGAGGAGATCCACAAGGCGGGAGTCCGCGCCGGCTCGTTGACCGCGCAGCTGCTGGCCTTCAGTCGCCAACAGCTCCTGCAACCGCACATCCTCGACCTCAACGAGGTGGTGGCTGACATGGAGCGCATGCTGCGGCGTGTCATCGGCGAGGACATCGAGCTGCGCACCGCCAGTGCGATCGGGCTCGATCCCGTGCGCGCCGACCGCGGCCAGCTCGAGCAGGTGGTGCTCAACCTCGCAGTCAACGCCCGTGACGCGATGCCCGAGGGCGGCAGCTTGGTGCTGGAGACGGCAGCGGTGGTGATCGGCAACAGCGGCGCCGGGCGCCCTGCCGGCAGCTACGCCATCCTCGCCGTCGCCGACAACGGCTGCGGTATGGACGATGAAGTGAAGTCCCACATCTTCGAGCCCTTTTACACCACCAAGGAGCTCGGTCACGGCACCGGGCTGGGGCTCGCCACCGTCTACGGCATCGTGCGCCAGAGCGGCGGCTGGATCGAGGTCGACAGCACAGTGGGTCGCGGCACCACCTTCCGCATCTTCCTCCCCACCGTCGACGCCGAAACAACCGACGTGGTGGACGAGGCGACGCCGGGCCCGGTCGGCGCCGGCAGCGGCACCGTGCTGGTTGTCGAGGACGACCCAGCGGTGCGCCGGCTCGCCTGCGCCGTGCTCGCCAGCACCGGCTATCAGGTGCTCGAGGCGAGCGGGCCCGACGAGGCCCGCGAGCTTGCACGTGGCTTTGCCGGACCCATCGACCTACTCCTCACCGACGTGGTGATGCCCGGGGGCGGTGGCTCGCGGCTGGCCCAGGACTTGGGCCGCTTGCGGCCGGCGACCCGCACGCTGTTCGTCTCGGGCTATTCCGACGGCGAGCTCTCGCGCCGTGGCGAGCTGCTGCCCGGCATCGAGCTGCTGCAGAAGCCCTTCGGGCCCGACGAGCTGCGCCGCAAGGTGCAACAGATCCTCAACTCACCCCCGCTTGCGGCGCGGCTCAGTGGAGAAGCGGCATGAACGTCGAGCAGACCCGTTGGCGCCCTGGAATGGGCTGGCACCCACTCGCTCCGGTGGCGCTCGATCCCGGAGCGCAGCTGGTGCTGGTTTTCGGCGACCGCTACGCCCTCGAGCGGCCGGAGATAGTGGCCGAGCTGCGCCGGGCAATGCCCGCAACGACGCTGTTCGGCTGCTCGACCGCCGGCGAGATCTGCGACGGCGAAGTCTGCGACGGCACCGTGGTGGCCACTGCAGTGCGCTTCGCCAGCACCCGGCTGGCGCTCGCGGTGGCCCCGCTCGACGACGCCGACGCCAGCTTCGGCACCGGCCGCGAGCTCGCCACCCTGCTCCACCGACCGGGCCTCTCCCACGTGCTGGTGCTGTCGGAGGGGCTCAAGGTCAACGGCACCGAGCTCGCTGCCGGCCTCGAGTCGGTGCTCGGCCCTGCCGTGACCGTCACCGGCGGGCTCGCCGGCGACGGCACCCGCTTCACGCGCACGCCGGTGCTCGCCGGCGACGGCACGGCGCCGGACCTGCTCGCCCCCGGGCAGGCCGCCGCGCTCGGTTTCTACGGCGAGCAATTGCGCGTCGGCTGTGGCTCGCTCGGCGGCTGGGATTCCTTCGGCCCCGAGCGGCGTATCACCCGCTCGCAGGGCAACGTGTTGTTCGAGCTCGACGGCAGGTCGGCACTCGGTCTGTACAAGCGCTACCTCGGTGAGCACGCCGCCGGGCTCCCTGCCACCGGGTTGCTCTTCCCCTTGAGCCTGCGTAGCGCCGATAGCGGCTCGGCGGTGGTGCGCACCATTCTTGCCGTCGACGAGGAGGCGCAGAGCATGACCTTCGCCGGCGACGTGCCCGAGGGCTCGTACGCGCGATTGATGAAGGCCAACTTCGACCGTCTGATCGACGGCGCGATGGGCGCCGCGCGCCGCGGCGCTGAGCCGCTCCACGGCTGCAGCCCGGAGTTGGCGCTGCTGATCAGCTGCGTCGGCCGCAAGATGGTGCTGCAGCAGCGGGTGGAGGAAGAGGTCGAAGGGGTTCGTCAGGTAGTCGGTGACCAGCCAGCGCTCGCCGGCTTCTACTCCTACGGCGAGATCTCGCCGTTCGTGCCCGGCGCGCGCTGCGAGCTGCACAACCAGACGATGACGGTGACCACCTTCGCCGAGGTGGGGTGAAAGGGGCTCGACTGCGGACCGCGCATGCCCCGTTCGATTGCGCTAGG
>DASYUP010000334.1:0-8703 GCA_036001185.1 Thermoanaerobaculia bacterium | reverse complement strand
GCGCCGCCGTCGCCTCCGCGGCGCCGGCGCTGGTGCGCAGTCGATAGACCCGAGGCACGCTCGCGTCGAGTGCGCTCCCGCTCACGCGGCGGCGAGCTCGTCGAAGAAACCGGCGACGGCGGCGAGCAACGCAGGCGCGTCTGGAATCCCCTGGATCTGGCGGCGCAGCCGCTCGCCCGCGGGGAGGCCGTGGCTGTAGACGCCGGTGAACGTCCGCAGCTTGTGCAGCGCCCGCGGCGCCGGCTCACGCGCCAGGACGGCGTGGAAATGATCGAGCACCAGGGACCGGCGCTCCGCCAGGCTGGGGGCGGCGAAGCGGTCGCCGGCGAGCAGGGCCGCCGCCTGGCGGAAGATCCAGGGGTTGCGCGTCGCCCCGCGGCCGATCATCACGCCGTCGCAGCCGGTCTGCCGCAGCAGGAGCGCGGCGTCCTCGGGGCAACGCACGTCGCCGTTGCCGAGCACCGGGATCGACAGCGCGGACTTGAGGTGCGCGATGTGCTCCCAGGCCGCCTCGCCGCGGAACATCTGCCGCGCCGTGCGCGCGTGCAGCACCACGCCGTCGGCCCCCTCCCCTTCGCAGATGCGACCCAGCTCGAGGTAGTTGCGCCGGCAGTCGTCGAGGCCGAGACGGAACTTGACGGTCAGCGGGATGGTGAGCTCGCGGCGCACGGCGGCGACGATCCGCCGCGCCTGGCCGAGGTCGCCCATGAGCGCCGCGCCGGCGCACCCCTTGAGCACCTGGTTGGCCGGGCAGCCCATGTTGATGTCGCAGGCGTCGGGGCCCAGCGCCGCCACCTGCCGCGCCGCCGCCGCCAGGGTGTCGGGGTCGGAGCCGTAGATCTGCATCGACAACGGCCGTTCCTCATCCGCGAAGTGCAGCAGCTGCAGCGTGCGGCGGTCGCCGGCCACCAACCCCTTGGCGGGCAGGAACTCCATTCCCACCATGCCGACGCCGCCGATGCGGCGGACGATGAGGCGGAAGTCGCGGTCGGTGATGCCCGCCATGGGGGCGAGCAGCAGCGGTGGGTCGAGGGCGAGCGCGCCGAGCCTTAGCACGCCACGATTGTAGGATGCCGGGGCGTCCCGCGGCCGACGATGACCTGGTACAAGCAGTGGTTCGGCGCCGAGTACCTAGAGCTCTACGCGCACCGCGACGAGGGCGAGGCGGAGCGCCACGTGGATTTCGTCGAGTCGCTGTTCGCCGCGCCGCCGCGCTCCATCCTCGACCTCGCCTGCGGCGCCGGCCGGCACACCGCGGCGCTGCGGCGCCGCGGTCACCGCGCCTTCGGCGTCGACCTCTCGCTGCTGCTGCTGGTACAGAGCCCCGAGCTGCCGCAGGCGGCCGGCGACATGCGGCGGCTCCCCTTCGCCGACGCCTCGTTCGACTGGGTGCTGAACTTCTTCACCTCCTTTGGTTACTTCGAGGACGAGGCGGAGAACCTGCGAGTCCTCGAGGAGGTAGCGCGGGTGCTGCAGCCGAGTGGGCTGCAACCCGGCGGGCGCTTCCTGCTCGACCTGATGAACCTGGACGCCACCCTGGCGCACCTGAAAGAGTACGAGCAGCGGGAGGAAGGGGGACGTCAGATCGAGATCCATCGCTGGTGGGACCCGCAGCAGCGGCGGGTGAACAAGCGCATCCGTCTCGTCGCCCCCGGCCGGCAGCCGCGCACCTTTCTCGAGAGCGTGCGCGCCTACACCCGCGACGAGGTGGCAACCGGCCTGCGGCGGGCGGGCCTCGAGCTGATGCAGACCTTCGGCAGCTTTGCCGGGGAGGCGTACGGGCGTGACAGCGAGCGGCTCATCCTGGTCGGCCGCCGGGTCGGTTGAGACGCCGGCGGTGCCGGCGTCGTTGCCGCCGCTGCCGGCGGCATGGCTGGCCGGCCGCGATCGCGACCTGCTGGCGCCGCTGACCCTGGCCCTTCCCGGCATGCCGTTGCCGCCGGCGCCGCGGGTGGATCGCCGCGCGGTGGCCGCCGGCCTTGAGCGCGCCAACCGCTCGTACGGACATCGGCGCACCGACGACCTCGCCGCCCGGCTCGCCGATCCGACGACGCGGGTGGTGATCGGCGGCCAGCAGCCCGGTCTCTTCGGCGGCCCGCTGATGTCGCTGCTGAAGATGGTGGCGCTGGGCCGCTGGGCCGAGGAGCTGACGGCCCGCGGCGAGCTCGCGGTGGCGCTCTTCTGGGTCGCCACCGAGGACCACGACTGGGACGAGGCCGCCTGGGCCGGCGTGTGGACCCAGGAAGGGCTCCGGCGACTGACGCTCGGCGACGACCCGGCGCCGCTGGTGCCGCTGGGGATGCGCACCCTGGGGCCGGCGGTGGCCGACGCCGTCGCCACCCTCGCCACGCTCTTCCCCTACGAGCCCTACGCCTCGTGGGTGGCGATGCTCGGCCGCTGGTACCGTCCCGACGCCCGCTTCGGCGAGGCGTTCTGCCGCGCGGCGGTGGCGTTGCTCGGTGACCGCTGCCCGCTGCTCGTCGACGCCCAGCTGCCGGAGCTCAAGGCGGCGCAGCGTCCCTTCCTGCGGCGCCTGGTGGAGCGGCGCGCCGAGGTGGGAGCGGCGCTCGCCCGCGCCGAGGCGACGATCACCGGCCGCGGCTATCCGCTGCAGGTGGCGCCGCAGCCGGGAGCGGCGCCGCTCTTTGCCCTCGCCGGCCTCGAGCGGCGGCGGGTGACCTGGGCCGACGACGCGGCCGGCGACGGCTGGACGCTGCGTGGCACCGGCGACAGCCGCCGCCCGCTCGCCGACTTGCTGGCCCTCATCGACGGCAACCCGACGGCGGTGTCGCCCAACGTGCTGTCGCGGCCGCCGCTGCAGGACGCGGTCTTCGGCACCAGCCTGCAGGTGATGGGTCCGGGCGAGATGTCCTACCTCGCGCAGGCGGCGCCGCTCTACGAGCTGCTGGGGGTGGCGGCGCCGGCGGTGGCGCCGCGGCCGCGCGCGCTGGTGATGGAGGAGCGCCACCTCGCCGGCCTCGCCGCGGCCGGTCTCGCGCCGTCGCTGCTGCTCGCCTCCGAGGAGGAAGTCGAGCGCGCCCTCGCCGCCCGCGACGGTGGCGATCCAGTGGAACCGGCGCTGGCGCGCGCCCTCGGCGAGCTCGCCGCGCTGCGGGAGACGGCCGTCGCCCTCGACCCCAACCTCGAGCGCCCCTGGGAGAAGACGCGCGAGCAGGTGAAGACCGCCTTCGAGCGCTTCGCCGAGAAGCTCACGCGGGCGCGCGCGCAGCGCGACCAGGTGGCGCTGCGCCGGCTCCAGAGCTGGCGCGACTACTGCCTGCCGGGTGGCGTCCTGCACGAACGCGTGCTCGCCGCCGCCCACTTCCGCGGCCGCTACGGCGAACCTCTCGTCGAGGCCCTCTGGCAGCAGCTCGACCTCGGCACCACCGACGTGCAGCTGCTCCGTGCGCCGGAGCCCCCTGGCAGCGGTGAGGCCGTGCCGTCCGCGCAGGGGATCTCCGCGTGAGCGAGACCCTCGACGTCCTCGCCATCGGCGCCCATCCCGACGACGCCGAGCTCGGCTGCGGCGGCACCCTGGCGCTGCTCGCCCGCGCCGGCCGCCGCGTCGGCCTGCTCCACCTCACCGCCGGCGAGGCCGGCAGCCGCGGCTCGGCCAGCGAGCGGCGGCGCGAGGCGGAGAATGCCGCCGCCGCCCTCGGCGCCGTCGCCCTCGCCTTCCTCGACTGCGGCGACGGCGGCCTGCGCAGCGGCCCGGCCGAGGAGGAGGCGCTCATCGCCGAGCTGCGCCGGCTGCGCCCCGAGCTGGTGCTCGGCCCGTCGCCGGCGGATCGCCACCCCGACCATGGCCGCGCCCACCGCCTGGTGGCCGACGCCTGCTTCTACGCCGGGCTGCGGCGCCGCGGCAGCGGCGCGCCGCACCGACCGGCGGCGCTCTTCGCCTACATGCAGAACGATCCGTTCCAGCCCTCCTTCATCGTCGACGTCACCAGCGGCTGGGAGCACAAGGAGCGAGCGCTCGACGCCTACGAGTCGCAGCTCCACCAGCCGCGGTCGCCGGCGCCGGCGGGCGACGCAGGAGCGGTCACCAAGGTCTCCTCGCCGGAGTTCCGCCGCGCCGTCACCGGCCGCGCGCAGCATTTCGGTCTCGTCATCGGCGCCGCCTACGGCGAGCCCTTCCTCAGCAGCCTGCCGCTCGCCGTGCGCGATCCGCTCGCCGTCCTCCCGGGAGGTCCGCGCTAGTGAGGAAGCCCCGATGAAGGTCGCCATCAGCTGCTACCCCACCTACGGCGGCTCGGGAGTGGTCGCCACCGAGCTGGCGATGGCGCTCGCCGCCGGCGGCGACGAGGTGCACGTCATCAGCTACGCCCTCCCCTCGCGCCTCGCCATGCTGGAGGCGACGGCGCCCGAGGCGCGGCTCTTCTTCCACCAGGTGGTGGTGCCGCACTATCCGCTCTTCGAGTACCCGCCCTACTCGCTCGCCCTCGCCACCAAGATCGTCGAGGCCACTCGCCACCACGACCTCGACCTCGTGCACGTGCACTACGCGGTGCCCAACGCGGTGTCGGCCATCCTCGCCCGCACCATCCTGCAGCCGCACCCGCTGCCGGTGGTGACCACGCTGCACGGCACCGACATCACCCTGGTCGGCAACGACCCCTCGTTCATGGAAACCACGCGCTGGGGGATCGAGCAGAGCGACGCGGTGACCACCGTGTCGGAGGCCCTGCGTACCTCGACGCGCGACATCTTCGGCATCAGCCGCCCGATCACCGTGGTGCCCAACTTCATCGACCCCAGCCGCTTCCTGCGCGTCGCCGGCAGCCCCGGGGCGCGCCGCTGGGCGAAGCCCGGCGAGCGCGTCCTCGTCCACATCTCCAACTTCCGGCCGGTCAAGCGGGTCGACGACGTGGTGGAGGTCTTTCACCGGCTGCGCAAGCGGTTCCCGGTGCGGCTGCTGATGGTGGGCGACGGCCCCGAGCGGGCGCGCGTCGAGCAGCGCTGCCGTCAGCACGGCAGCTGCGGCGAGCTCACGTTCATCGGCAACCTGCCGCTGGTGGAGGAGGTGCTGGTGGGTGCCGACCTCTTCCTGCTGCCGTCGGAGAGCGAGTCATTCGGCCTCGCCGCCCTCGAGGCGCTGGCCTGCAAGGTGCCGGTGATCGCCACCCGTGCCGGCGGCATCCCCGAGGTGATCGAGGACGGCGTGTGCGGGCTGCTCTATCCGGTGGGCGACGTCGACGGCATGGCCGAGGGCGCGGCGCGGCTGCTCGCCGACGAGCCGCTGCGGCAGAGCTTCGGCGAGGCCGGGCGGCGGCGGGCGGTCGAGCGCTTCGCCGTCGACAAGGTGGTGGCGCAGTACCGACAGCTCTACGAAGGGGTGCTGGCCACGGCCTGAGACGGCCGGCGCCGCCGCCGTGGACTATCGGGTTCCCGCGGCGCCGGCGTGCGCCGAGCTGCGCGAGAAGGGCTCGCGCTTCCTTGCCCTGCTCGAGCCGGTCGACGGCGAGGCCGCGGCCCGGGCCCGCATCGCCGCCCTCGCCGCCGAGCATCGCGACGCCACGCACTGCTGCTGGGCCTGGCGCCTCGGCTGGCCGGCGCGCGAGCGCGCCCACGATGCCGGCGAGCCCGGCGGCACCGCCGGCCCCCCCATCCTGCGGGCGCTGCAGGCCGCCGACCTGTCGGACTCGTTGCTGGTCGTCGCCCGCTGGTTCGGCGGCACCAAGCTGGGCAAGGGCGGCCTGGTACGCGCTTACGGCGCGGTGGCGCGGGCGGCGGTCAGGGAGGCAGCCGTGGAGCTGCGGCTGCGGCGGGTCGAGCTCGTGCTGGAGGTGCCCTACACCCAGGTGGGCGCTATCCAGCGGCTGCTGCGCCCGCCGGCCGTGGAGCTCGTCGCCGAGCGCTACGGCGAGACCGTCCGCCTGGTGCTGGCGGTCGCTGAGGCGCGGCTGCCGGCGCTGCGCGAGGCGCTCGCCGCCCTCGGCGTGGCCGTCGTCGAGTGACGCCGGGGCGGCCGCGCGCGATTGTTGTCGCCCGCGCGAGCGCTCGTGTATGCTGACTGGCGATCCATCACGCCGTTTCGACCGTCCGACGAAAGGAGCGCCTCGCATGACGCAGCCGACGATGCCTCCGAGTGCGCCGCCGCCGCCCCCTCCGCAGCCTGCAGCGGCCGGCTCGAACCGCAACGTGATGATCGCCCTTTCCTACCTCTGGATTCTCGCCATCGTGCCGCTGATCGTCGAGAAGGAGGATCCGGAGGTGCAGTGGCACGCCAAGCACGGCCTGGTCCTGCTGGTAGCGGAGATCATCCTCTACGCGGTGCTCGCCATCGTGTCGATGATCCCGGTGCTGGGCTGCATCACCATGTTCCTGCCGGTGCTCGTCTTCCTCGGCTTCCTGGTGATCCGCATCCTCTGCATCACCAAGGGCATGAACGGCCAGCGCTTCCTGATCCCGGCCCTCTCGGACTTCGCCAACCGCTTCTGAGATGCAGCCGGCGAGCCCCGCTCCGCCGGCAGCCGCGCCCGCGAGCGGCCGCGCGATCGCCATCCTGGTGCTGGCGATCGCCGGCCTGCTCTGCTGCCCGCTGACCGCTCCGGTGGCGTGGGTGATGGGCCAGATGGAGCTCAAGGCGGTCGCCGCCGGGACGGCGCCGCAGGCCAACCAGTCGCTGGCGCAGATCGGCATGGTGCTGGGTATCCTCGGCAGCGTGCTGCTCGCCTTCGGCCTGCTGTGGGTCTTCCTCTTCGGCGGCCTCGCGGCCCTCAGCGTCTTCTTCCACCGGTGAGCGTCGTCGCCACGGCCCCGGCGGCAGCCCACGGCGCCGCCCCGGCGGGGGGCGCGCCGGCACCGCCGCCGCGCGCACCCTGGCGCCGCGCCAAGTCGCGACGCGCCCTAGCCTGGTGGCTTGTCGCCGGCGCCACCGGGGCCCTCGCCTTCTTCCTCCTCGGCCATCTGCCGCTCGCCGGCCGGGGCTTCAGCTTCTGCGCCTGGCGGCGGGTCACCGGCATCCCCTGCCCGGGGTGCGGCATGACCCGGGCGATGGCGGCCCTCGCCCGCGGCGAGCTGGGTGCCGCCTTGCATCTGCACCCCTTCGCGCCGCTGGTGCTCGCCGAGGCGGCGGCGCTGTGGGGCGCCATTGGCCATGCCCTCTCGCGCGGCGGCGCCCTGGTGCTGCCGTCGTGGCTGCTCGAGCGGCTGGTGGTCTGGCAGGGCGCCGCGTTCATCGCCCTCTGGCTGGGGCGGCTGGCGACGGGTACGCTCCCCTGGTGAGCAACCCGGTAGCACCTCGGTGAGCGTCGCCGCGGCGACCGCGCCCCAGGCTGCCATCCCTCCCGCCCGCCACCGGCGTCGCCGCGTCGCGCTGGCCGCCGTGCTGGCGCTGCTCGTCCTCGACCTCGCGCAGCCGCCGCGGCGCCAGCTCACCGCCCGCGCCGAGCTGGGCGGCATCCACCTCTACCAGGCGACGCTGTCGGCGCCGCTGGGCAGGCTCGGCGTGCGCTGTCGCTTTCGCCCCACCTGCAGCCACTTCGCCGAGGGGGCCATCCGCAAGAACGGCGCCCTCGTCGGCACGGCGCGCGCCGCCTGGCGCATCCTGCGCTGCGGGCCGTGGACCAAGGCGGGGACGGTCGATCCGCCGTAGGGCATCGCCAGGCCGAGCGCCTGCGCTACCATCCGCGGGTGCCTGACGAGGCCCCCTATCCGGTCGAGGTGCGACGGCTGCCCGAGCTGCAGGCGCTACGCCTCACCTGGAGCGACGGCCACGTCGGCGAATACGCCTACGACCTGCTCCGTGGCTGGTGCCCCTGCGCGATGTGCCAGGGCCACCACGCGCTGGAGCTCACCTTCCACCCGCCGGCGGCGCCGGTGGAGCCCCACCGCATCGACCCGGTGGGCAACTACGGGCTCTCGTTCCTCTGGTCGGACGGTCACGGCACGGGCATCTACCGCTTCGCGCTGCTGCGCGAGCTCTGCCCCTGCCCGAGCTGTGTGCCCAGTGGCGCGAGCGCCGGAGGACCTTGAGCCATGTGGATGTTGTTCCTCGCCGCCATGGTGAGCGACCCCCATCAGCACGCCGCCGCGCCGGCCCACGCCAGTCGCGTCACCCTCACCACCAGCAAGGGCGAGATCGTCGTCGAGCTGTTCGCCGACAAGGCGCCGGTGACGGTGAAGAACTTCCTGACCTACGTCAAGGAAGGCTTCTACGACGGTACCATCTTCCACCGCGTCATCCCCGGCTTCATGATCCAGGGCGGCGGCTTCAGCGCCAAGATGGACGAGAAGGCTACGCACCCGCCGATCAAGAACGAAGCGGGCAACGCCATCAGCAACACGCGCGGCACCCTGGCGATGGCGCGCACCCCCGACCCCGACAGCGCCAGCGCGCAGTTCTTCATCAATCTCAAGGACAACACCTTCCTCGACCGCGCCCAGTCGCAGGACGGCTACGGCTACACGGTCTTCGGCAAGGTGGTGTCGGGGATGGAGGTGGTCGACGCCATCGCCGGCGTGCCGACCACCACCAAGGGGATGAATCAGAACGTGCCGGTAGAGGCGGTCGTCATCACCAAGGCGAAGACGGCCCAGAAGTAGAGCGAGGGTCTACAAGGCGGGATGCCGAAGGCCGGACTCGAACCGGCACGGGTTACCCCACACGGCCCTCAACCGTGCGCGTCTACCAATTCCGCCACTTCGGCGTAGCGTCGCTGCAAGCGAGAGGGGATGTTATCAAAGGGCCGCTGGGGGCCC
>DASYUP010000333.1:0-18254 GCA_036001185.1 Thermoanaerobaculia bacterium | reverse complement strand
GCGGACGATGCGCGACCGGCCATCCTGCTCGCCGTGCCGTTCCTGCTCGTCGGCGGCGTCGAGCGCCTGTTCAGTCACCTCTGCGCCTACCTGCGGCGGCGCGGCTACCGCATCGTCATCGTCTCCAGCCTCGCCTTCGATCCCGCCTACGGCGACTCCAGCGCCTGGTTCGGCGACGCCACCGACGAGATCTTCCACCTGCCGCGCTTCCTCGATCCCGGCCGCTGGCGCGCCTTCGTCGACTACCTGCTGGAGAGCCGGCGAGTGCAGATTCTGTGGATCGTCGGCAGCGCCTTCTTCTATGACCTGCTGGCGGAGATCAAGGCCGCCCACCCCGAGCTCAAGGTCATCGACTCACTGTTCAACACCGTCGGCCACACCACCAACAACCGCAAGCATCAGCGGTGGATCGACCTCAACCTGGTGGAGAATCAGGAGGTCGAGCAGTGGCTGCTCGATGCCGGCGAGCCCGCCGAGCGCATTCGCCTCATCCCCAGCGGCGTCGACCTCGAGCGCTACCGGCCGGCGGTCAAGAGCGAAGCGGCGCTGGCGGCGCTGGGCATCCCCGCCGGCGCCTTCGTGGTCGGGTACTCGGGGCGGCTGGCGATCGAGAAACGGCCCCAGCGCTTCGTCGCCCTCGCCGATCGCCTGCGCGGCGACCCGCGGCTGGTGTTCCTGATGACCGGCGCCGGGCCCCTCGAAGGCCAGGTGCGGATGCAGATTGAGGGCTTGCGTCCGGGCCATCGACTGCAGCTGCTCGGCAACGTGCCGGACGTGCAGGAGGTCCTCGCCCTCTACGACGTGCTGGTGCTGCCCTCCAGCCTCGACGGCCGGCCGGTGGTGGTGCTCGAGAGCCTGGCGATGGGCATCCCGGTGGTGGCCTCGAAGGTGGGCGGCCTGCCCGAGCTGGTGCGTGACGGCGAGAGCGGCTTCCTCTGCGAGCCCGAGGACTTCGAGGGCTGCGCCCGCCGCATCCGCTGGCTGGCCGACCACCCGCAGGAGCACGCGCGCATGAAGCTGGCGGCGCGCCGTTTCGCCGAGGCGGCGCTCGGCGACACCGCCATGTGCGCGGCCTACGAGGCGATCCTCCGCGAGCTGCTCGCGGCCGCCGGCGGAGACGCCCCTCCGCAACGGGAAGGCGGCGGCTCACCCGCCGAGGAGGAGCTCGGCGAGCGTCGCCGGCGTGGGCTGCGGGGCGAGACCGAGCAGCGCGCGCAGCCGTGACGGATCGCCGATGACGCGCGGCGCCGCCGGCAGCGCCGCCAGCGCCGGATCGACCGCCACCCGCGGCCGCAGCCCCAGCCGTGCCGCCATCGCCGCCAGGATGCTCGCCAGCTCGAGCCCGACGCCCGAGCAGACGTTGATCACGGAGCCGGCCGGCGGCCGCGCGACGAGGGCGCGGATGGCCTCGACCAGCACCCCGAGCGGAACGTAGTCGCGCACCACGTCGAGGCGCCCGCAGGTCACCGCCGGCTCATCGCCCCTGGCGGCGAGCAGCTGCAATCGCAGGCTACCGAGGGCGACGCTCGGCGGCAGCGCCGGCGAGACGAGGTTGAACGGCCGCAGCACCGTCAGCGCCAGGCCGTGCCGCCGGGCGATCTCCTCCGCCAGCGTCGTCTGCGCCACCTTCGCCCGACCGTAGTCCGACACCGGCCGCAAGGGTGCGTCCTCGCCCAGCGGCTCGCCGCCGCCATCGCCGTATTCTGCCGCCGAGCCCAGCACGATGCAGTAGGGCGGCGCCGGCAACGCCGCCGCCGCCTCCAGCAGGTGCACCGTCGTCAGCACGTTGCGCCGGTAGAGCTCGTGGCGGTCGCCGGCCGTGCCGCCGGCCAGGTGCACCACGACGCTTGGGCGGACGCGGCGCAGCAGCTCGCCAGCCACGCTCGCAGCGGCGAGGTCGCAGCCGGGCTCGTCGACCGTCGCCGACGAGCGGGCGGTGGTCACCACCTCGGCGCCGGCCTCTCGCCAGGCCGGCACCAGCTGCCGGCCGATCAATCCGCTGGCACCGGTGACGAGCAGCGGGCCCATCAATCGGGCAGGAAACGCCGGGGGTTGGCCTCGAAGGCCGCCTGCCCCGCTTCGAGGTCCTTCATGCGACCGAGGTCGAGCCAGAAGCAGCCCGCCTCGCGCACCCGCACGCGCTTGCCGGCGGCCAGCAGGCGGCGCACCAGCTCGGGAGTGTCGAGCGGGCGTCCCGGCGGGATGTGCTCGCGGATGGCCCAGGTGGAGACGACGTTGACGCCCATGCTGACGCGGTAGGTCAGCGCCGGCTTCTCGGTGTACGACGAGAGGTAGCCGTCGTTGCTCTCCAGCACGCCAAACTCCACCTCCACCGAACGCTGGTGAGCGCACAGCGTGATGGCGTCGTCGGTGCAGTGCTGCGCGTAGGCCTCCGCCATCTGCAGGTCGGTGAGGGTGTCGCCGTTGATCACCAGCACGCGATCGTCGGTCAAGTCGGGGATGATGCCGAGGCAGCCGATGGTGCCCAGCGGCTGCTCCTCGAAGACGTAGTCGATGGGGATGTTCCAGCGCTCGCCGCTGCCGCAGAACGACTGGATGAGGCTCGCCAGGTGGCCCACCGAGATGGTGATGCGCTCGAAGCCCTGCCGCTTGAGCTGGCGGATGAGGATCTCGAGGATGGGGTGGTCGCCGATCGGCACCAGCGGCTTGGGGATGGTGATGGTGAAAGGCAGCAGCCGGCTGCCCTTGCCGCCGGCAAGGATGACGGCCCGCCTGCTCATACCCGGTAGACCGCCACGTCGGGTGCCGTGGCGCTGGCCAGCAGGTGGTCGCGCACTCGTTCGAGCGACTGGCGGAAGTCGTGGCGCGGGGCGTAGCCGAACGCCGCCGCCGCCGCCGAGTAGTCGCACACCAGGCGCTCCACCTCGCTGCCCTCAGGCCGCACCCGCTCGTCGGCGACGCGCACCGGCTTGCGGGTGCCGGCCACCTCCTGCACCAGCTCGAGGATGTCGCCAATCGAGCGGCCGACGCCGGAGCCGACGTTGAAAACATGGCCGGCCACGTTCTCGGCGGCGCCGATGCCGAGGAAGGCGGCGACGGTGTCGAGCACGAAGTTCATGTCGCGCACCGGCGACAGCGAGCCAACGACGATCTCGCTGCCGTGCAGCGCCTGCACCATCAGCGAGGGGATCACCGCCCGCATCGACTGCCGGGGCCCGAAGGTGTTGAACGGCCGCAGCGTCGTCACCGGCAGGCCGAAGGAGAGGAAGTAGCTCTCCACCAGCTTGTCGGCGGCGATCTTGGTGGCGGCGTAGGGGGACTGGGCGACCAGCGGGTGGCGCTCGTCGATGGGGACGTATTGGGCGCTGCCATAGGTCTCCGACGTCGAGGTGTGGACGACGCGGCGCACGCTGCCGGCGCGCGCCGCCTCGAGCACCGCCAGGGTGCCGCGGACGTTGGTGTGCACGTACTGCTCGGGGGCGGCATACGAATACGGGATGCCGATGAGCGCGGCGAGATGGAAAATGGTGTCCACCCCCTCCGCCTGCCGGCGCACGAACCAGGGGTCGGCGACGTCGCCGAGCTGCACCTCGAGGCCTTCGCGCGCAATCCCTTGCAGGAAACCACGGTCGGACCGCGAGTTGTAGCGGCCGAGGACGCGCACGCGGGCGCCAGCGGCGAGCAAGGCCTCCACCAGGTGGGAGCCGATGAAGCCGCAGCCGCCGGTGACCAGCACCGGCCGTCCTTGCCAGAAGCCTTCGGGGCTCATGCCGGAGGCAAAAAGTATCACTCGAACGGCGGCGGTCGTCGCTGGGTCGAGGAAGTCTCGCCGCGGCGGCGGCGAACGGATCTTCGCTACACTCTGTGGCGGTGCCGCTCGATCTCCCCCGCCACGCTCGCATCTACGTCGCCGGCCACCGCGGCCTGGTCGGCTCGGCCCTCGTCCGCCGCCTGCAGGCGGAGGGCCACGACAATCTGCTCACCGCCACCCGCGAGCAGCTCGACCTGCGCGACCAGGCGGCGGTCAACTACTGGTTCAAGGCCAACCGGCCGGAGTACGTCTTCATGGCCGCCGGCACGGTGGGCGGCATCCTCGCCAACTCGACGCGGCCGGCGGAGTTCCTCTACGACAATCTGATGATGCACGCCACCGTCGTGCATGCCAGCCGCCTGCATGCCGTCGCGCGGCTGCTCTACCTCGGCAGCTCCTGCATCTACCCGCGCGACAGCGCGCAGCCGATGCGCGAGGAGGAGCTGCTCACCGGCCGCCTCGAGCCCACCAACGAGGCCTACGCGGTGGCCAAGATCTCGGGCATCAAGCTCTGCCAGGCCTATCACCGCCAGTACGGCTGCGACTTCATCTCGGCGATGCCCACCAACCTCTACGGCCCCGGCGACAACTTCGACCTGCAGGCCTCGCACGTGCTGGCGGCACTCATCCGCCGCTTCCACGAGGCCCGGCTCGCCGGCGCCTCGGAGGTGGTGGTGTGGGGCACCGGCGCGGCGCGGCGCGAGTTCCTCCACGTCGACGACCTCGCCGACGCCTGCCTCCACCTCATGCGCCACTACCAGGACCCGACGTTGCACATCAACGTCGGCACCGGCGAGGACGTCACCATCGCCGAGGTGGCGACGATGGTGCGCGACGTCGTCGCCCCCGGCGTCGCGCTGCGCTTCGACCCCAGCAAGCCCGACGGCATGCCGCGCAAGCTGCTCGACGTCAGCCGCCTGCACGGCCTCGGCTGGCGTCATCGCATCGGCCTGCGGGAGGGGATCGAGGGAACCTACCGCTGGTTCGTCGAGCGCTGGCAGCAGGGGGACCTGCGGCTGGCCGAGGTAGCCGTGGGGGACATGCCGAAGTCGCGAGCGCGCACGGCGTGACAGGGCGCGCCAGCCTCGTCATTGCGAGGAGCGGAGCGACGAAGCAATCTCGACGCCGCAACGTCGAGATCGCTTCGCTTCGCTCGCGATGACGATGGCGCGCGAGCGCTTCTTCCGGCAAGCAAACGGCGGAGCCGATCAGGGGGGGCCGGGCGCGCCGCCGTCGGCCGCCAGCAGCTCATCGAAGAGCTCGGTGTAGGCCACCGCCGCGGCCGCAGCGGTCGGCGCCGGTGGCGGCGGCGGTGGCAGCGGCAGCTCGCCGACGATCCATCGCTGGATGGCGGCGATCACCTCGTCGCGGCCGGCGGTGGCCGGCAGCGGGTGGCCGCCACCGGCGGCGAGGCGGTCGGCGAGGGCGCCCTGCGCCAGGGCCAGCACTGGCACGCCGGCGGCCCAGCACTCGCTGAGAGCCAGCGAGAAGGACTCGGGGACCTGCGGCAGCAGCAGCGCCAGCTCGAACCAGCCGGTGCGCAAGCGCTGCGGCAGGGTACCGTGGCGGTAGTAGCCTCGCACCCTCACGGCTGGCAGCCGCCGCAGCAGCCGCAGCTGGTCGCCGCCACCGCCGCCCAGCACCTCCCAGCGCACCGGCGGCAGCCCGCGGCGATCCCACTCTGCCAGCACCGCCGCGAGCAGCGCGCTGCCCTTGTGGGCGCCGCCGCCGCCGAGGAAGGCGATGCGGGCGGACCGCCGGCGCGGCGTCCACGGCCAGCGCCAGGGCTCGAGAGGGGAACGGTGGATGCCGGGCGCGATGGTTCGCCACATCCGGCCCGCCCCACCGAAGAGCTCGACGTGGGCGCGACGGAGATACTCCGACGAGTAGACCACGCAGCGGGCGGCGGCAAACAGCGCGGCGCCCTGCGCGCGCCACTCCTCGGCGTCCGCCGCGGCGGCGTGTCCGCCCGCCAGCAGCCGAGCCGCGCAGGTGGCGGCGTCGGCGCAGGGGGAACAGGCGACGCCGCTGCGCTCGTCGAACAGGTTCGGGCGCGGGCAGCAGAGCGTGAAGTCGTGGAGGGCCAGCACCAGCGGCTGCTCGCGCGCCAGCTCGGCGAGAGTGGTGTGGGGCAGGCCGGCGGCACCCTCGACGTGCAGGAGGCGCGACCGCAGCGCGGCGGCGACCTCGCGCACGGCGGCTCCCCACCGCCCGTCTTCATCCGCCGGAGCCGCGCCTGCCGGTAGCTCGGCAGCCAGCCGCTCGGCGCCGTGCACCACCTCGACCCGCCACCCGCGCCGCCAGGGGAAGAGCAACGCCGTGGGCCGGTGACGCTCCAGCTCTCCCAGGCGCGTGCCGAGCTGCGCCGGCACCCCGCCCAGCCACGGTGCGGGGGGGGTCGCCGCCACGTGCAGCACCGGCACCGCCGGCAGCTCGCGCAGGGCAACGCGCCGGAACCCACGGCGGCGGCGCGCCTCGGCCCCGTGATCGCGCGCCCGGGCGAGCAGGGCCCACGCCCCCTCGGCGCGCCAGAGCCGGACGAGCAGTGCCGCTCTGCTGCTCAACGGACCCCCCGACGCGCCGCCAGCACCTCGGCGTAGATCGCCTCGATCTCCCCGGCGTGGTCATCCATCGACTTGATGCGCGGCGCCGCCTGCCGCCAGGCGGCGAGGCGCTCCGGCTCGGCCACGAGCCGCCGGATCCAGCCGGCGAGGGCGACCGAATCGTCGGCAGGCACTAGCGCCCCGGCCACGCCTTCGTCGAAGAGCTCGCGCAGGGCCCCGCGGTCGCTCGCCAGGACCGGCGTGCCGGCGGCGATCGCCTCGCGGGCCACCAGCCCGAACGACTCGAGCCCCAGCGATGGCACCAGCAGCAGGTCGAGGCCGGCGAGCACCGCTCCCTTCTCCTCCTCGGCGAAGCGGCCATGGAAGCGCACCGCCGGACCGGCGAGCGCTCGCAGCCGTTCCGCGTAGGCGGGGTCGGCCTGCGGATCGCCCCAGACGTCGAGGGTCGCCTCGTGCGGAGCGATGTCGGCGAAGGCGGCCACCGCCGCGTGCACGCCCTTGTGCGGCAGCAGCGAGCCGACGACGCCGCAGCGGAGCGCACTGCCGGCATGGGGAACGGAACGCGACGCCGCAGCGGCGGCGAGGAAGCCAGTCTCGACGCCATAGGGCAGCACCCGCACGGTTCGTCCCGCGGGCAGGCCCCCCAGCGCGGCGAAGCTGTCGGCGAGGAAGCGCGAGCCGCCGACGAGGGCGTCCGCGCGCGCCAGGCCGGCGCGCATCCAGCGTCGTCGCAGGGCGTGCAGCAACCGGTTCCACGGCGCCGCCGGCGGCCGGCGGGTGAGCGGCGCGCAGTCGGCGCAGCGACCGATCGCCGGGCCCGGGCAGAGGTAGCCGTCGCGGTGCAGCAGGTTGACCCGCGCGCAGAGCGGCCACCAGTCCTGGAGCTGGTAGACGATGGCCAGCCGGCGCCGCGCCGCCACCTTCACCAGCGTGGCGGCGTGACCGGCGAGGTGGTGCACGTGCACCAGCTCGGGCCGCTCCTCGGCGAGGAAGCGCGCGAAGTCGCGGCGCAGGGCGCGGTCGTCGAGGGCGTTGCGGCGCAGGGGGCTGCGCTGATCGAAGTGGTTGACGAGCAGCCGCACTCGCACGCCCTCGTCGTGGTGCTCGAGGGCGTCGCCACTGCGCCGCCCGGGCCAGGCGACCCGCGCGTAGACGGCGACCTGACGGTGCGTGGCCTGCCGGCGGGCGAGGCCGCGGGCGTACTCCTCGGTGCCGGCGGCGTTGAACGGCGGCCAGCCGTGCACCAGGTGGACGACGCGTGCCGGCCCGCCGGCGGCAGGCGCGGGGCGTGTTGCCGGCGGCGGCGCCAGCGCCGCGACGACGCGCTGGCGCAGCGGCGCCAGCGGATCGCGACGGATGAAGTCGGCCACCGCCGGCAGGTAGCCCGGATGCAGCCGCTTCATCCGCCGGTGCGCGCCCGCCATGCGCGCCGGGCGCTCGTCGCCGAAGCTCCCCTGTCCGCGGTGCCACACGTAGGTGGCGTCGTCGAGCAGGTGGACGAAGCCGGCGCCGCCGCCGCGCATGCAGAGGTCGGTCTCCTCGCCGTAGCCGGCGCCGAAGCGCGCCTCGTCGAGGCCGCCGACGCGCGCCAGCAGCGGCCGCCGGACGTAGAGGCAGAAGCCCACGCCGGTAGGCAGCCGAGGATAGGCGCGAGTCGAGACGCGCTCGACGAGGGCGGCGAAGCTGTCGACGTCGTGCCCCGCCGGCACCGTGTTGTCGGCGAGGAAACGCGGCAGCGAGCAGATGGTGCCGTGGTTGGAGAAGGGGGTGACGGTGCCGACCTCGGGAGCCGAGAGGGCGGCCGCCTGCAGCTTGTCGAGCCAGCCGGCGGTCACCTGGGTGTCGCTGTTGAGCAGCACGGCGTCGCGCTGCGACTCACCGAGGCCGCGGTTGGCGGCCGCCGCGAAACCACGGCGGGCCGGCAGGCGATGCACGACGGCGGCGCCGGGGGGGAGACCGGCGAGCTGCCCGAGCGCCGCCTCGACCCCCTCGTCCTGCGGCCCGTCGAGCACTACCACCAGCCGATGCACGCCGAGGTTAGTGTGCGCCAGCACGCTGGCGAGGCAGCGGCGCAGGTCCTCGGCGGCGCCGAAGACTGGCACCACAACATCGACGGCGGCGGGCCCGCTGGCGCCCGGCGACGAGCCGGTGGCAGGCGGGGGCAAGCCCCGCCCTACCCTCGCCCACCCGGCTGCGCCGCCGCCGGCGCCACGCCGTAGACCTCGGCAGCCACTTCTTCGAGGTAGGCGAGGAACGGCTCGGCGGAGGGCGGAGCGCCGGTCGCGCGGGTGAGCAGCTCGCGCGGCGGATAGCGGGCGCCGTGGCGGTGAATCCGTTCGCGCAGCCAGCCGAGCAGGGGCGCGAACTCGCCGCGCGCGAGGGGCTCGGCGAGGCCTCCCAGCTCGGCGCCGGCGGCGGCGAAGAGCTGCACGGCGGCGAGAGTGCCCAGGGTGTAGGTGGGGAAGTAGCCGAACATCCCCGCCGCCCAGTGGAGGTCCTGCAGCACCCCCTCGCCGACGTGCCCCGGGCGGATCCCCAGCACCTCGCCGTAGAGGTCGTCCCAGGCGGCGGGCAGGGCCGGCACCTCGAGCGCCCCGCTGAAGAGCGCCCGCTCGAGCTCGAAGCGCACCAGCACGTGCAGGTTGTAGGTCGCCTCGTCGGCCTCGACGCGGATGAGCGACGGGCGGATGACGTGCAGCGCCGCCCAGATCCCCTCGAGCGTGGCGGTGTGCCCCGGGAAGGCATGGCGCACGTGCGGCAGCAACCAGCGCCAGAACGGTCGGCTGCGGCCGACGAGGATCTCCCACAGCCGCGACTGCGACTCGTGCACCGCGGTCGAGGCCGGCTCACCGAGCGGCGTGCCCTCCCACTCCGCCGGCAGCCCCTGGTCGTAGAGGCCATGACCCATCTCGTGCAGCACGCCCATCAGCGCCTGCTGCAGGTCCTCCTCCTGGCCGCGCCAGGTGAGCCGCACGTCGCGGCGACCGATGCCGGTGCAGAAGGGATGAGTCGAGCGGTCGAGGCGACCGGCGTTCCAGTCGAAGCCGATCTCCGCCGCCACGAAGGTTCCCAGCTGGCGCTGCGCCTCGAGTGGGAACCGCCCGCGCAGTGGCGTCTCGTCGACGGCGCGACCGCTCTCCACGACCGCGCGCACCAGCGGCACGAGACGCGCGCGCAAGGTGGCGAAGAGCGGGCGGAGCTCCGCCTCGGTGGCCCCCGGCTCGAACTCGTCGAGCAGGGCGTCGTAGGGGTGCGCGGGGATGCCGAGGACCGCGGCGACGCAGGCCGCCTCCTCGCGCTTGAGCGCCAGGAGCCGGGTGAGGGCAGGGGAGAAGCGTGCGTAGTCACGCGCCTTGCGGGCCTCCTGCCAGGCGGCGAGGCCGGCGCTGGAGGCCTCGGCGAGCTCCTCGGCCAGTCGCCGCGGCAGGGCTGTCGTCCGCTGGATCCGCCGCCGTGCCTCGCGGGCCTGCGCCTCCCATTCGTCACCCGGCGCTGCGCCGGCGGCCACCTCCTCGACGACGGCGGCGAGGGCCGGATTGGTCACGCGCTCGTGCCGCATGCCAGCGAGGGTACCGAGCACCCTCGCGCGCCCCTCGGCGCCAGAAGGCGGCATGTAGGTCTCCTGGTCCCACTCCACCAGCTGCTGCGCGGCGTCGAGGTCGCGAATCTCGCGCCAGAGGCGACGGAAGCGGTCGCGTGCGGCGGGTGCGGTCACCGGCTCACCGGCAAGGGCGGATAGAACCTCGCCCGCCGATCGGCGGAGAGCTTGCCCACCGCCAGCAGGCCACCGAAACCGTGCACGTGGACGAAGTCGAGGTCGCGCTCCCAGGCCTCGCGCGGGGGCACGCCGCCCATGCTCATGGGAATGAACGGGATGAGGTCCTGGGCGAAGCGCAGCAGGCTGTCGGGGCGGCCCACGCCGCCGCCGTAGGGATCCTCCCGGTAGGAGGTGGTGACGTCCTCGACGAAGTAGATGCCGCCCGGCCGCAGGTACGGAAAGAGCGTCTTGAAGGCGAGGATCTGGTGCGCACAGAGGTGAGAGCCGTCGTCGACGATGAGGTCGAAGCCGCCCCGCTCGCCGGCGACTGCCGTCGCGAACGCTTCCAGCTGCGCCCGGTCACCCTGGTCGACCCGGTGCGTCCGCACGCCCGGCGGCAGGTTGGGGATGGCCAGCGCCGCGTCGACGACGTCGATGCCGAGGATGAGCCCGCGCGGGAAGTAGTCGCGCCACATGCGCAGCGAGCCGCCGGTGGAGACGCCGATCTCGAGCAGCGTCAGGGCGTCCTGCCGGCGCGGCTCGAGGTAGGGGACGTACTTCTCGGTGAAGGCGTTGAGCAGCGACGACTTGTCGGTCTGGTGGCGGATCGCCAGCTCGTCGAGGTCGGGCAGCTGCGGGCGGGGGAAGAGGTTCATGCGGATTCCGCCTGACGGCGGCCATTCTATCGAGGCGCCGAGCCCTGCGATTGCCGCGCGGCCCAGTGGTCGATGCGGATGCGCAGTAGCGCGAGGTAGCTGAAGCATTGGTACGATCCCCTCCCACATGCAGCCTGCTCCCACCGCGCCGCCCGCGCTGAGCGCCCCATTGGGAGCGGCGGCCATCGAGCCGGTGGTCACCCGCCGCCGCCGGGGCACGCGCGCCGTTGCCGCGCGCCTCGGCGTCCTCGCCCTCGGCCTCGCCCTGCTCCTTTACTACCCGACGCTGCGCAACTCGTGGGCTTACGACGACATCGACTACATCAACCAGGCGGCCGATGCGCTCGCCCGCAAGCAGGGGCATGGTTACCTGGCGACGCTGCTGCGGCCCCAAGGGGAGCACATCGTCAGCGGCTTCCGGCTGCTGCTCTTCGCCAGCCTGAAGCTCTTCGGCATAGCCGCGCTGCCCTTTCGCCTGCTCGTCCTCATCGCCCACGCCGCCTCGGCGGTCTTTCTCGGCTTGCTGGCGCGCCGCTACTCCAGCTCGGCGGCGGCTGCCGTCGCCGCGACGACGCTCTACGTCGCCGCCTGCGGCCTCTCCTCGATGTGGATATGGTTTCCCTCCGGCGCGAGCGTCCCCTTCGCCACCGCCGCGCTGACCGCCGCCATGCTCGCCCTCGCCCACCGGCATCGGCTGGGGCAGCGCCGGGCGCGACTGCTGGCCGGCGCGGCCGTAGTGGTGGCGCTGTTCACCGAGAGCACGCTGGTGCCGCTGGTGGCGCTGCCCATCGTCATCGACGAGCACGAGCGCCGGCAGGAGGGCGCTGGCCGCTTCTCCCTCGGCGCCTTCACGCTGTTCTGCCTCGGCGCCGCCGTGGGCATGGCCGCGCTGGTGTCGTCGCTCTCAACGCGGACCTTCGGCCCCCACCTCCGCCCGAGTCTCGTCCACGGGCTGCCGAGCGCCGCCTTCCTGATGATCTCGGCACCGTTGCGGCTCGCCTTTCCCGGCCTCGCCATCGCCCCCTCGGAGCCGGGACCGCGGACGGCAGTGGTCGGCAGCCTGCTCGGGCTGGTGGTCGCGGCGGCGGTGAGTGCGCTGTTGCTGGTGCTCTGGCGACGGGCGCTGCCGCGGCTGGCCGTGGTCGCCGCCCTCTGCGCGCTCGGCCCCTTGGGATGGCTGGTGCTGGTCGGCAGCGGGCGCTGGCGCTCGAACTACTGGGACATGTACGAGGCAGACCGCTACTACTTTCCGCTGCTGGTGCCGCTGGCGCTGCTCGCCGGCGCGGTGGCCGCCACCGCGCCGGCCCGGCTCGGCTCCTGGCCGCGGCGCCAGCGCCTCGCCCTCGCCGCCCTGCTGGTTGTGGCGCTGGGCAGCGAGCTGGTGCTCCACCGCCGCGCCATGCTCGGTGAAATCCGTTTCGGGGTCTACGCGGCACACGAGGCGCGCTTCGCTCAGCTGCAGGTGCTGGCGCGGCTGCTCGAGCAGACGGCGGCGACCCTGCCGGCCGACGAGCCGCCGCTTTCGCTTCCCGACGCGCAGCTCTGGTTTCCCGATGTGCACAACGGCTATCTCGGCACGTCGGTGCTGCTGGAGGTCTGCGCGCGCGGCGGCGGTAGCCGGCTGCGCCTAGGCGGCGCGCGAGTGAGCGCGCGGGACGCGCGCCTCCTCAATCCGGTGCTGGAGGACTGGGCGCGCGAGGTCGGCGAGCCGCTCCCCTACCTTACCGTCGACGCCAGCGGCCAGATCACCGATGCGCACCTCGTACGCATGGCAGACTTCCGTCGCGGCCCCGACGCCGGCACGGTGGTGAGCGGCTTCTACGACTGGGTCAACGGCTCGCGCTGGATGGGCAAGCGCGGCGAGCTGCGGGTGACGCTCACCTCGCCCGGCCTCTCGTTCGTGCTCGCCGCGCCCATGGATCAGCTCCGGGCGGCCGGCATCGCGGAGCTCGACGTCGCCGTCACCGCCGTCGACGAGGCCACCGCCCGGGCGGTGCCGCTTGGCATGCTGAAGGTCAACACCCCGGGCATCCAGCTCCACCGCCTGGATGCCACGCCCTTCCTCTCCGGGCTCGGTGACGGCCGCCGCGTGCACCTGGTGCTCGCGGCCCATCGCACCTGGCGGCCGGTGGACGTGCTGCCCGCCTCGTCCGACCCGCGGGAGCTCTCCATAATGGTGTTGGCGGCGGGGTGTGAGTAGCCTTTCGCCGGGACGGAGAGTAACATTTCACTGCATTAACCGCGTCGGGCCGCCTATACTGCGAGCTCCGGCCTTGGCACTCATCTCGCACCTTCGAGGCCTTGTGAGAAGCAGACTCTCCATCTCATTCGCAGCATTGATCGCTGCCGTCTTGGGTATCACGGCGCTGGTCCTCACCGCCCCGCTGGCGGCGGCGGATCCGGCCAACCATGCTCCCTACAAGCCCGGCTTCCCGACCGCCGGTTCGCCGGGAGGCGCTTCATGCCCGACCTGCGTGCTGGTTCTTCCCGGCGAGGGCACCGTCGCCGGCAACCCGCTGGTGGCGGACCTGGGAACGCTCAGCGGGGGTACGCCCGGCGTCAAGGAGATCGTCTTCGGAACCACGCTCGGCAAGCTGCACGTCCTCCACCGGCTCGCGAGCAACGGCAGCTGGGTGGAGGCGCCCGGTTTCCCGGTCACCGTCGGCAACAACATCGCCTCCAGCCCTGCCGCCGGCAACCTGACCGACGCGGCCCCCTGCAACAGCGGCCTCGAGATCGTCGTCGGCTGGGGCGCCTCCAACACCTTCGGTCCCGGAGGCGTCAAGGCCTACTGCAACACCGGCGCTCTGCTCTGGCAAAAGGACAGTGTCGACACGCTTTCCCCCGGCACCGGCCCCGATCCGGTGGTGTCGACGCCGGCCATCGGCGACATCGACGGCGACGGCGGCAACGACGTCGCGTGGGGCGGGTTCGACTTCTACGTGCACGCGGTGCATGGCAACAACGGCGCCTATCTCACCGGTTGGCCGCACTTCATCCGCGACTCCATCTGGTCATCACCGGCCCTCTACGACGTCAACGGCGACGGCCGGCTCGACGTCATCATCGGCGTCGACGCCCACCTCGAGGGTCCCCCCTACAACACTCCCGCCGGCGGCTGCCTCCACGTGCTGCCCTACAACTCCTCGGGCGACCCCCCCAGCGAGGTCGCCGGCTTCAAGCAGTGCATCGACCAGACGATCTTCAGCGCTCCATCGGTGGGCGACATCGATGGCGACGGCCAGCCGGAGATCGTGCATGGCACCGGTACCTTCTACCCGAACGGCACCGAGCGCATCTACGCTTGGCATCTCAACGGCACCCCCGTGAGCGGCTGGCCGGTGACCATCCAGGGCGAGAGCCCGACCTCTCCGGCGCTCGCCAACCTCGACGGCGACGCCGCGCTCGAGGTGATCGTCACCGCCAACAACACGCGCTCGAGCTCGACCTACCACCTCTACGCCTTCAACGGCAACGGCAGCGCCGTCCCCGGCTTCTCGGGCGGCAAGCAGGTGCTGGACTACTTCGGCGTCAGCTTCAGCGCCGATCACCCGGTGGTCGCCGACGTGCTGGGCGGCACCACGGCGCCGGAGATCCTGGTCCCCACCAACGGCAGCGCGGCGGTCTTCGACGCGGCGGGCAACCTCCTCACCGAGCACAACAACGGCATGAATGGCCTGGTCCATTTCTATACCGAGACCGCCCTGCGCGGCGTCGCGGTGGCCGACTTCGAGACCGACGGCCAGGCTATCGAGGTGGTGGGGATCGATTCGCAGTTCGGGACCAACGACCTCGCCGTGCGGGTCTGGAACCCGGTCGCGCGCAGCACCCCTCCGCTGTGGGGGCTCTTCCGCCACGACGAGGCGCGGCGGGGCGTCGCCCTCACTCCGATCTTCAGCGACGGCTTCGAGTCGGGCAATCTCAACGCCTGGCAAGGGCACACCTGACCGTCGGCCGGCGGTCGTCGCGGGCGCTATACTTCCGCGCCTAGTGAGCCCGCCGAGCCGTGCGCCATCGATCGCCACCGCTGCCGCGCCCTCCCCGGCCGAGGAGATCGCCGAAGCCCGCCGTCTGGGCCGGCTCGAGGCCGAGCGGTTCGACGACGAGCTACGGCGGCGCGAAGAGGGCGACATCGCCGTTGTCCGCGAGCACCTGGCCGGCGAGGCCGTTGCACAGGTAGCCATCGGCTCGGTCGACAGCTCCCGCCTGCGGCGGCAGGTCGAGGACCTGGCCAGCTTCCATGGCGCCGTCATGCGCTCGCGCGGATGGCGCCTGCTGCAGCTGCTCCGCCGGCCGTTCGGGCGCGCCTGGTGATGGGCGAGTCGCCTTCTCCGGCGGAGGACCCCGCCACCGTGGCGCGGCTGGAGGCGAGGGTGGAGGCGCTCGAGGCGGCGCTCGCGCGCCGCTCGCGCGAGCTGCGGACCATCGTTCGCCACGTCTGCAGGCGCGACCTGGCAATCATCGCCCGCGTCCAGGCGGGGCTTGCCATCCCGGCGCTGGCGAGCTGCGATGCCGAGCTGTGGAACGAGACCACGGAAACCACCTCGGCCGATGTCGAGGAGGCCCTGCAAACGCTCTGGCACTCGCTCGTCCCGGCGGAGACGACCGACGACGGTGACAGCGGCCCGTGACCGCCCCGCCGCCGGCTGACCGGCCGCTGACGCTGATCGTCCTCGCCTGGAACTGCTGGCATCTCACAGCGCGGTGCCTCGACTCCCTCCTACGCACCCGGCTCGACGCGGCGCGTGTCCTCGTCGTCGACAACGGCTCGCGCGACGAGACGCCCGCCGAGCTGGCGGCACTGGCCGCCCGCGAAAGCCGCCTGCAAGTGCTCACCCTTCCCGACAACGTCGGCTTCGTGCGCGGCAACAACGCCGGTATCGCCGTGGCGCCTGCCGGCGGCGACGTGGTGCTGCTCAACAACGACCTGGTCTTCACCCAGACCGACTGGCTGACCCGCCTGCGCGCCTCTGCCCACGGTGCACCCGACGTCGGCGTCGTCGGCTGCCGCCTGGCGTTGCCCGACGGCAGCCTGCTGCACGCCGGCACGTACATCCTCCCCGACACCATGTGGGGGCAGCAGATCGGCGCCCTCGAAAAAGACGTCGGGCAGTACACCGCTGACCGCGAGGTCGAGGGGATCGTCTTCGCCTGCGCCTACCTGCGGGCGGAGGTGCTCGCCGCCATCGGTGGCCTGTCGACCGACTTCCAGTCCTACTTCGAGGATACCGACTACTGCCTGCGCGCCCGCGACGCGGGCTTCCGCACGCGGCTCTGCGGCGGCGTCACCCTCGTCCACGACGAGCACGGCTCGACCCAGGGCGACGGTGCGGACTTCAGCGGGCTCTTCCAGCAGAGCCGCCGCACCTTCACCCGCAAATGGCGGCACCGGCTAGCCGCGCGTTACCGTCACGAGCTGCTCTGGCAGTCGCTCATCAATTTCCCCACCGGTTACGCGATGAGCAGCCGCGAGCTGCTGAGGGCGCTCGACGAGCAAGGGGTCAAGCCCGTCTACCGCTACCTCTACGGCCCGGGGACGGTATTCCCTGTTTCCGAGCCCGAGAACTCGCGGGATTATCGTCTCAACGTCATCCGCGCGCGGCCGCTGCCAAGGCGCCCGCCGGTCGCCGTCGTTTACGGGCAGGCCGATGCCTTCCACAGCAACCGCGGCCGCTACAAGGTCGGCTACACGATGCTGGAGGTCGACGGCTTCCCGCCCGACTGGGTGCGCCAGGCCGCCCGCATGGACGAGGTCTGGGTACCCAGCGCCTTCAACCGCGACGGCTTCCTGCGCAGTGGGTTGAAACGGCCCATCCACGTCATGCCCCTGGGCGTCGACACCCACCACTTCCACCCCGCCGTGACGGCCCACCCCAATCCGCTCGGTGAATACGTCTTCCTGTCGATCTTCGAGTGGGGCGAGCGCAAGGACCCCTGGCTGCTGCTGCAGACCTTCAATCAGGCATTCAGCGCCGACGAACCAGTGCGGCTGGTGTGCAAGATCATGAACCGCGACCCCATGGTCAGGGTCAAGGAGGAGATCCGCCGCCTGCGGCTCGACCCCGCGGGCGGCAGGATCTCCTACCTCTTCAACCTCGAGTTCCCGCACGAACAGCTGGGATCCCTCTACCGTTCCGCCGACTGCTTCGTCGCCGCCAGCCGCGGCGAGGGTTGGGACATGCCATTGATGGAGGCGATGGCTTGCGGGCTGCCAGCCATCGCCACCGATTGGGGTGCGCACACCGAATTCGCCAGCGAGCGGATCGCCTACCTGCTGCGGGTCCGCGGCACCGTGCCCGCCGTCGCCAAGTGCCCCTACTACGCCGGCTATTGCTGGGGCGACCCCGATCCCGAGCACCTCCGCCACCTGCTGCGTCACGTCTACGAGCACCGCGACGAGGCGCGCGACCGAGGCTCATTGGCGGCACACGAAATGGCAGAACACTGGACCTGGCAACAGGCGGCAGGACGGATCGGCGACCGCCTGCAGGCGATCCAGGCCGCTGGCTAGGCCTTCACAGCGTAGAAGGAGAGCGGCAGGTTGGAGCGCCGATAGATCCAGCGCAACAGGATGGGGACCCGCAGCATGAGGTCAACGAGGCGCAGACCACAGCGTCGGCGGAGCAGCCGCACCAACCAAGGATCGAGGCCTTCCCGCAGGTTGCTCTCGCCGTACAGCATGCGCTGGCGGACCGTGCGCGGCACGATCGCCCGCGGTCGCAGCCCTGCTGACCGCGCCGCCGCGAAGTATTCGGCGAGCGTATAGATTTGCTCGTTGATGCCGGCTGCTGTCTCGGCGTTGTCGGGCCGCCGCTGCAGGATCGCAGCTCGCTTGTTGGGCTCGCTGATCGCCAGCAACAGCCCACCCCGGCGGAGCACGCGTGCGACTTCCCCCATCAGGCGCTCGAGGTCGCTCGAATGGTGCAGTGTCGCGCAGCCGAAGACGACGTCGGCCCACCCGTCGGCCAGCGGCAGGCGGTGCATGTCGGCGCGTAACCGTTCGAAGTAGCAGTCGTTGCGTTCGAGGTAGATGTCCGCAGTGTGGAGCCCCAGAGTCATGTCGAGCATCGGGTCGACCGCGATGACCTCCGCCCCGCCGAAGGCGGCGAGGTAGCGGCTCGACCAGGTGCGGCCAGCTCCGAGGTCGACGATACGAGTGCCGCGCAGGTCGAAGTACTCGAAGAGCTGAAAAAAGTCAGGTGCGACGTGAATCCAAGGCGGCTGTGTGCCCCACGGCAGCGCCATCAGGTCCGCTCTCATCGCCGGGTCATCCGCCCCCGGCATGTCGTGCTGGTTGAACCCCGCAATCTCACGCCAGCCCCGGATTTCCCGTTCGATCACTTCGTTGTCGGGCTGCAGAAGGTCGGCGACGCCCCGCGCAATCCGATACTCGCCTCCACAACGACAGCGCAGCGAGCCGCTCCTCACCTCGCGTGCATCGCGGGCCTCGACCTGCAACTCCAGATCGCCGGCGCCGCAGCATGGGCAGCGCAACGCGGGAAGCA
>DASYUP010000332.1:0-5206 GCA_036001185.1 Thermoanaerobaculia bacterium | reverse complement strand
GCGCCTCGCAAGCGACCGGCACCTGGATGGGCCAGAACACCTTGCACGTGCCCACCTCGTGGTGCGTCGTGCGCGGCAGCCAGGCCGAGGCGGCGCCCAACGTCGCCGGCGACACCGCCACCGACGACGTCGTCTGGCGGCGCCACGAGCGCCCCACCGACTTCATCTACGTCAACCAGGCCGGCATCACCTTCCGCTCGGCGATCAACAACGCCTGGACGGTGCTCGACTTCCCGCGCCTCAACGACCCTGACACCACGCTCGGCGTGCAGGGGGACATGCGCGGCGAGAACGTCAACACCAACGGCGTCGAGTTCAACACCCTGATCAACAACTGCGACACCGAATACAACAACATCGGCCGCGCCGGCATCGGCATCACCATGGTCAACGCCAATCTCTTCCACGACGGCGCCGGCAACTACATTGGCACTGTCGGCTGGGGCGGCTGCGCGCAGTCCGGCGGCGCCTGCGTCAGCCCCTTCGACGGCCGCGTGGTGGTGGTCGACAACCACTACCTGCATCCCAGCGTCCCCGTCCGCACCTGGCCCAACGGCGGCGGACCCTTCCCGGTCACCGACTCCATGGACGTCGACGCCGGCCACGAGATGGGTCACTCGCTGTCGCTGCCGCACCGCGCCGGCTCGACCAACCTGATGAATGCGATCCTCACCGACAACGACGGCAACGGCGACATCGACAACACCGGCCTCAACGCCGCCGAAGTCACCGCCCTGCGCGCCAATGCGCTGAACGTCCCCGGCCTCGAGCAGGATCCGGAAGGCAAGATCGTCCCCGCCAGCGTCGTCGCCCACCGCATCCCCGACCAGGTGCGCGAGAGCAAGGAGGTACCGGCCTACCTCGACCTCGCCTCGGTGCGCGTCACCCTCGACGAGCGCAAGAAGGAGGTGGGGATCACCAGCCAGCTCTTCGGCCTGCTGCCGAAGAAGACCGCGCAGGCGACCTATTGGTTCCTCGTCGACACCGACGGCGCGCAGACCGGCGCCAAGCCGGAGGCGCTGCGCCAGCTCGGCCTCGCCGGCGCCCGCTTTGCCGGTGCCGACCTGGTGGCGCGGGCCACGGCGCGCGGTACCCGCATCACCGGTGACGCCTGGTCGGTGCGCGACGGTGCGCTGGTGCGGCTCACCAGCGGCTTCCGCTTCGACCTCCAGACGTTGATCATGTACCCGCTCTACGTGACGCGCCCCCACGGGCCCATGCTCGACGGAGTGCCGGTGCACAACCTCATCGGCCTCACCTTCGCCAACGAGCTCACCCGCGTGCAGATGGGCGGCTCGCTTCGCGTGCAGGCGGCCACCGCCGCCCCCGGCCGGCGTGCGATCGCCGACCAGCTCGGCGAAGACGGCGGCAAGTTCACGCTCGAGCGTCCCTCGTTCCCCCACTGCTTCCCGCAGAGCGACGTCCGTCCGGGCGAGCGGGTGCAGGTGAGGCTCGAGGGGCTCAAGCCCGGGGCCGTCATCCACGGCCTCCTCGGGCCGCGGCTCATCTATCGTGGCGAGACCGACCGTGACGGCGGCGGCACGATCGCCCTCGAGATCCCCAAGGACACCACCGTCGGCCTGCACCTGATCACGGTGGGGATCGACAAGACGGCGCTCACCGCCGACTGCGTGGTCAACATCCTCAAGCAGCGTTAGGTCGGCCATGAGACGGTGGTGTGCGGCGCTCGCTTCGGTCGTCGCGGTTTCCGTGGGGGAGCGGCCGGCGATCGAGATGCATCTCGACGAGACGGCGATCGAGGAGGGGCGGGTGCCCGCGGCGGAGGTGCTCGAACAGGGGCGGCGCCTCTTCGCCGCCCGCTTCAACACCCTCGACGGCCAGGGGCGGCCCGCCACCACCGGCCATGGGGTGCCGCGGGCGCCCACCCAGCCGCCGTTCATCCGCACCTCGGGACCGGATGCCAACTCCTGCGCCGGCTGTCACTCCCAGCCGCGGGTCGGCGGCGCGGGGGAGTTCGCCGTCAACGTCTTCGTGCTGGCGAACGAGCGCGACCCGGTCCTCGAGACCGTCGACTCCCATCAAAGCAACGAGCGCAACACGACCTCGCTGATGGGCGTCGGCCTCATCGAGCTGCTGGCCCGCGAGATGAGCGCCGAGCTGGCGGCCGCGCGCGCCGCCGCCACTGCGGAGGCGAAGCGGTCCGGTGCGCCGGCGCGGCGCGAGCTGCGTGCCAAGGGGGTCTGGTTCGGCGCCGTCACCGTCATGCCCGACGGGCGGGTCGATCCCCGCGAGATCGAGGGGGTGGACTGGGACCTGGTGGTGCGGCCGTTTCATCAGAAGGGTGCCGTGGCCTCGCTGCGCGACTTCACCAACACCGCGCTCAACCAGCACCACGGCATGCAGTCGGTCGAGCGCGCCGGCCCCGGTCTCGACCTCGACGGCGACGGCTTCAGGGACGAGCTGACGGTGGGTGACGTCACCGCGCTGGTGCTCTTCCAGGCCGCCCTCGACACTCCCGGGCGTCTGCTGCCGGCGCACCCGCTGCGGCGGGCTGCCGCCGAGCATGGCGAGCAGCTCTTCGCGGCGATCGGTTGCGGCGGCTGCCATCTGCCGCTGCTGGTGCTCGACGACGCCCGCTTCACCGAGCCGGGTCCTTACAACCCGCAGGGCAACCTCCGGCCCCAGCGCGGCCGGCGCGCGGTGGTGCTCGATCTCGCGCGGCAGGGCATCGGTCCCCGCCCGGAGCGGTTGCCCGATGGCCGCGTGGCGGTGCGTGCCTTCACCGACCTCAAGCGCCACGAGCTCAACGACGAGGAGCTGCGCCACTTCGCCAACGAGGAGGTGCCACAGGGCAGCCTGGCCGGGGTGCAGCCCAGCGGCGCCTTCACCGAGGTCCCGAAGGCGCGGCCGCGCAGCCAGTTCCTCACCCGGCGACTCTGGGACGCCGGCAACAGCGACCCCTACGGCCACCGCGGCGACCTCACCACGCTGACCGAGGCGATCCACTTCCATGGTGGCGAAGCGCGCGCGGCCCGTGACGCCTTCTTGGCCCAGCCCGAGGCCGATCAGGCGGCGATCATCGAGTTCCTGAAGACGCTGCAGATCCTGCCCGAAGGCGCCGCCGGCCTGGTGGTCGACGAAGCGACGCCTCCGAGGTGAGCAGCGGCCGGGGTCAGTGCCGGGCCTCGGCGCGCTCCAGCGCCCGCCGATCCCAGCTGCCCAGCGTCGCCGCCGCCGCGTACGTGCTCTGCAGGAAGTCGGTGACCGCGGCATCGGGGTCCGGGGCCGCGCGCACTGCGTCGTGAGGGAGGATCCACTCCCGCAGGACCGGGTGGTAATACGCCGCCGACGGGCCGACGGCGGCGTCGGCGTACCCCGCCGGCTCGGGATACGCATAGGCGTAGAAGGCGGGCATGTCGAGCATGCCGCGAGTGCCCGGCCACCACCCGGCGCTGGCGCAGGCGTGCGAGTAGGCCTCGCGCGTCACCCAGTCGGCCAGGTGGGGAATGCCGCCCGGGTGCTGGGGCGCCGGGGCGCCGGAGAATCGCGTGCAGGCGAGGTCGAAGCCCCCCCACCAGAAGTGCACGGGGCTGCACTTGCCGAGGAAGCGGCCGCGGAACCGTTTCAGCAGCCGGTCGGCCTGCGCCAGCGCTCGCCAGCAGCGCTGCGCGGCGTCGGCATCGTAGGGCGATTCCTGGCGCTGATCGAGGAAGGGGATCGCTTCCGGCATCTCCACCGACACCGGCCAGATGGCGACCTCGACCCCGAGCTCACGCAGCGCCGCCAGGTAGCGGCGATAGAACTCGGCCAGCGGCTCGGCGCGCAGGGCGAGCGCGCGCTGCTCGCCGTCGCTCGTCCGCAGGACGAGCTGGTGGGCGAGGAAGTCGAACTCGACGTCGAGCGTGCGGCCGCCGCAGGGCATCGACGAGGTGCCGAGGCCGCGTGCCGTGAGGTAGAACGCCACCTGCCACCAGTGGTTCTCCATCGGCGCCAGCGCCAGGCGCGTCTTGCCGACCATCTGGGTGCGCAGGTGCAGGGCGGTGTACGTCTGCTCCCACTCGTCGAGGTTCAGGCGCGGCCAGGCAGCAGCGGGTGACTCTGGCGGCTGGACGGCGTCCATGGGGGTCATCGGGGATCCTCCACGGCTTTCACTCGCGGGTGGGTTCGCGGCCGGAGACGCCGGGTCCAGTCGGCGAGCGCGACCAGCAGCAGGCCGATGAACTGGCGCGTCTTCTCGTCGGTGAGGCGACCTTCGGCGTCGAACTTCTCGTGCGCTCGGAAGACCAGGATCTCCGGCTGCAGCACCGCCGGGGTCTGGGTGAACACGAAGGCCTGCCGCATCTGCGACTGGGCGCGCGCCGTGCCGGTGGCGCCGGGGCTGGCGCCGAAGATGGCCGCCGGCTTGCCGGCGAGCACGGAGCCGCGAGGCGGCCGCGAGGCCCAATCGATGGCGTTCTTCAGCACCCCCGGCACGCCGTGGTTGTACTCGGGAGTGGCGATCAGCAAGGCGTCGGCCTCGCCGATCGCCCGCTTCAGCGCCTGCACCGGCTCGGGGTCGCCCAGCGCCTCGACGTCGGCGTTGTACAGCGGGACCTCGGCGAGACGGTCGAAGATGCGAATCTCCATGCCGGCGGGAGCGAGCTCCCGCGCCGCTCGCAGCAGCGCGCGATTGAACGACTTCTCGCGCAGGCTGCCGGCGATGCCGCAGACGAGCAGCGGGGGAGGGACGGCTTCGGGGGGTGGGCTCGTCGCGGTCATGGTGGTGGCCCCATCCTAACTTCCGGCCGTCGGCTCCAGGCGTCTCGCCCTGCGACCGCCGTCAACTCGGGTAAAGTCGCAAGCGACGTCCGGGAGCCGCTCATGACTCACGGTCGGCGCATCGCTTTGGTAGCGGGAGTGGTCGCGCTCGTCATCGTCGGCGGCTCGCGGCCGGCCGTCGCGGCCGCCGTCGACGTGACAAATGGCGAGCTGACCTATACCGCCGGCGTCAGCATCGCCAATGCTCTCGTCGTCTCCCTCGCGGCCGGCACCTACACCGTCGACGATGCGGCGGAGAGTGCGTTCAGCCTCGGCGCCGGCGCGGTCGCCGTCGGGTGCCTGGTGGTGGACGCCAACACGGTCACCTGCCCCGAGGCCGCCGTCAACTCGCTCAACGTCAACGTCGGTGATCTCGCCGACAGCGTCGATCTCGCCACCATCGTCGACCCGGCCACGATCACCGGGGGCACCGGCAACGACGTGCTGG
>DASYUP010000331.1:0-7234 GCA_036001185.1 Thermoanaerobaculia bacterium | reverse complement strand
GACCGCAGACGCCTCTGGCGGTGGCAACGCCAGCGCCCTCGGTGGTGAGCCGTAGCACTGCCTCGAGCTCAACCAACGTGGAGCCGCTGCGACCGACCTCGGCCTCGCACCGCGCTTAACGTCTTACGGTCTGACCAGGGTGACGGACCTTTCCTGGGGCAAGAGCACTGGCGGTGGTCAATGCACCGCGCGCTTCGTGCTGGCGAGTAGGGGCTGGGAGAGAGGCAGCAAGCGTGCCCGCGTGACCACTGCCGGTGCTCTTACCCCAGGAACGAGGAGCGACCCTGGTCAGTCCTTAAGGCACAAAGCGCGGTGAGGTGGGGAGGGAGGTAAGAGAAGGCTCCACTCCGCCTGACTCGTGATGGTCCTTTGGGGCTCGCCAATGCCGTGGTCACGACCGAGGCGTCTGCTGCGGGGCCGGGGGCCGCCGCGGCGGGACCTCCGGAGGGCGCCTTAGTAGACCTGGCGAGCTCAACGCCGCCCCGTGCGCCCGGAGGTGGAGGCGCGCGCTCTTCTGCTCCGCTGACCACGTGGCGCGCGCCGGTCCCGCCGCGGCGGCCCCGGCCCCGCAGGCAGACGCCGACCGCCGACCCTCGACCGCCGCCCGTGCATTCCGATCTTTCCTCGCGTGCTAGCCTCGCCGCCCCGACCCGTGATGACCTTCGGGCAGACATTCCTCGTCCACCCCGACCTCTTCCCCGCGCGCGTGGCCGGCGAGCCGTGGGGCGACGTGGCGGCGTCCATCGCCTTCGCCGGCGGGCGCTACCTGGTGCGCGGTCTATCGGCGCCGCAGCTGGCGGTGGTGCGCCAGCGCTTGGGTCCGATGCTCGACCCGCCGGAGGCGGCGGGCGACGGGGCTGTGCAGCTCGACGTCTTGCGGGCGGACGCGGCCGACTTCCTGCACGAGCGGCCGCGGCACTGGGAGTACACATTTGACCTCGATGCACAGCCGGCCGCCGTGCGCGTGGCCGGCCTGCGATTCGTCGGGCGGCTCGACTGGCGGCCGCGGCCGGCTGCTGCCGAGGCGGCGCTGCGCGGCGCCCTGTGGACCAGCGTCGGGGCCGGCGACGAGCTGCCGATGGTGTTCGAGAACTTCCTCCGCCTGCTCGCCGCCTACGACCTCGTCGCTCGTGGCGGCTTGTTGCTGCACAGCGCCGGGATTGCCATCGATGGCGGGGCGCTGCTCTTCTTCGGGCCCTCCGGCGCTGGCAAGAGCACCCTCGCCGCGTTGGCCGCGGGCGAGGGGCGGCGCGTGCTGTCGGACGACCTCAACGCCCTCGTCGTCGCCGCGGGTGCCGCACCCATGGTGGAGAAGGTGCCGTTCGCCGGCGACCTCGGCGGCGGTCCGGAGACCCTCCCGGCGCTGCCGCTGCGGGGGCTCTGCCGTCTGCGCCAGGGAGAGTCGGTGGCGGCGCGCGCGCTCACCCCGGCGGCGGCGCTTGCCGCGCTCTTCGCCGCGGCGCCGTTCGTCAACGCCGATCCGTTCCGCGGCCCGGCGCTCGAGTCGAGCCTGCTGGCCATCGCCGGCGCGGTGCCGGTCGTCGAGCTGACCTTCGCCCGCGACTCGTCCTTCGCCGCGATCGTCGACGCCGTCAGCCGATGACGCGCAGGCGGGAGCCGGGCTTCCTGCCGCCCGCCGGGAGGGGCGGCGCCATGGTCGCCGGCAGGTCGAGCACCGACGGCGGCAGGCCCAGCGGATCGCCCGTGGCGAGCTCACCCAGCCCCATGCAGAGCGTCGCCGGGCCGCCGGCGGCGGCCAGCTCGGCGCCGCGGGCCCCCGCCGCGGCGTTGATGCGGCGCACCTCGGCGAGCTCGCGAGAGGCGCGCCAGATGTCGCCGATCGTGCGCTCGTGCAGGTTGCCCACCGGTCGCCGCCACTGCACGCAAGGGAGCACGTTGCCGTAGGGGTCGACGGTGAGGCTGCCAGTGCCGGCGCCACAGTTGTGCCCTTCCGGCGCGCCGGCCATGGCGTCGTCGGCCTGGCGGCCGCTCTCGGCGGCGGCGTCGGTGCCGGCCGTCGCGCGTTGCGCTGCCCGCTCCTCGGCGAGCGCGTAGAAGGCCAGCGTGCCGGCGCGGCTGGCGCTCAGCGATAGCGGCGAATGGTCGCCATCGTCGCGCGGCGAGACGATGGGGTTGACGGTGAGCGGCAGCCCGAAGCCGTCGGCGATGGCGAACATCGCCGACGCCTCGCCCTCGTTCCAGCACGTCAGGGTGGCGTTGAGCTTGAGCCGCAGGCCGAGGGCGAGCAGCTCCGGGATGTTCGCCAGCAACCGCGCGAAGCTGCCCGCCACTCGCGTCTGGCGGTCGTGGCTCGTGGCGCTCGCTCCGTGCAGGCTGAGGTCGACGACGAAGGGATCGACCTCCTGCTTCAGACGCCGGGCCAGGGTCCCGCGCAGGGCGTGACCGTTGGATTTGACGCGCACCGCGAATCCGAGCTCGCGGGCGCGGCCGCCGATGGCGAAGAAGTCGGGGTGGGCGAGCGGCTCGCCGCCGGTGAGCACGAGGTGCAGCACCTGCAGGTCCGCCAGCTCGGCGAGCAGCGCCTCGTACTGCGCCAGCGTCAGCGCCTCGCCGCGGCTCGCCAGGTCGTTGTAACAAAAGACGCAGTCGAGGTTGCAGCGGTAGGTGAGCTCCAGCATGACGCTGAAGAGCACGTGCCGGTCCCAGGTGCGGCGGATGACCTGCTCGAGCGTGCTCACGCCGGCCGCCGGTGGCGCTGTCCGCGAGTACGACAATCCTGTCGGTGCACCTGAGCATAATTCTAGCAAGCATGTGATAGAAGGTCCGCCCGTGGAACGCAAGACCAAGATCGTCGCCACGCTGGGTCCGGCGTGCGCCTCCTACGAACGCATCCGCGAGCTGGTGGCGGCGGGGATGGACGTCGCCCGCCTCAACTTCTCGCACGGCGACCACGAGACGCACCGCCGCTTCGCCGGCTGGGTGCGTGCCGCCGCCGCGGAGGAGGGGCGGGTGGTGGCCCTGCTGCAGGACATCCAGGGGCCGAAGATCCGCATCGGCCGCTTCCCTGGCGGCGGCGTCGAGCTGCCGACCGGCGCCGAGGTCCGGCTGCTCGTCGGCGACGGCCAGGGCGACGCCCAGACGATCTTCATCGACTACCCCCACCTCACCGAGGACATCCAGCCCGGCGAGGACGTGCTGCTCGCCGACGGCCTCATCCGCCTCAACGTCACTGCCAGCACGCCGCAGGGCCTGCGTGCTCGGGTGGAGGTAGGTGGCACGCTCGGCGACCTCAAGGGAGTGGCTTTCCCGCAGTCGGAGCTGCGCGCGCCGGCGATCACCGACAAGGACCGCCGCGACCTCGCCTTCGGCCGCGAGCTGCAGGTGGACTACGTGGCCGCCTCCTTCGTGCGCTCGGCCGCCGACGTGCGGCTGGTCTCCGAGCTCGCCGGCCCTGACACGCCGGTGGTGGCGAAGATCGAGCTTGCCGCGGGGTATGCGCAGCTCGACTCGATCCTCGAAGTGTCGCCCGCCATCATGGTCGCCCGCGGCGACCTCGGCGTGCAGCTGCCGCTGCAGCGGATCCCGCTCATCCAGATCGACATCCTGACGCGGACCAACGCGGCCGGGCGACTGTCCATCACCGCCACCGAGATGCTGGAGTCGATGACCCACGCCACGCGCCCCACTCGGGCCGAGGTCACCGACGTGGCCAGCGCCGTGCTCGAGGGCACCGACGCGGTGATGCTGTCGGCGGAGACGGCCACCGGCCTCTACCCGGTGCGCGCCGTGGAAGTGATGGACGTCATCTGCCGCGAGGTGGAGGGGAGCCTGGGGCCGCCGAAGCTCGACCGCGGACTGCTGCACGACGCCGAGGGGTTCCCCTCGGCCACCGCCAAGGCGGCGGTCGACGCCGCCTCGGCGCTCGGTATCGACACCATCGTCGCCTTTACCGAAACTGGAAACAGCGCGCGGCTGCTGTCGAAGTACCGGCCGCAGGCCCGCATCCTGGCCTTCACCCCCGAGCCGCGGGCGATGGCCCGCATGGCGCTCTTCTGGGGGGTGCGCCCCCTGAGCTACGAGCGGCTGGGCTCGACCGACGAGATGATCGCCTTCGCCGGGCGCCAGCTGCTCGTCATGGGCATCTGCCAGCCGGGCGAGCGGGTGGTGATGATCGCCGGCGTGCCGCCGAACGAGCGCCATTCGACCAACCTGCTGAAGCTGCACGTGTTGGGGTCCTAGTCAGGGGGGCCGGCCCAAACCGTGGCGGCGGCCCACGCCCCTTCCCGCCGGCGCCCGGGGCCGGTTAAGATGTGCGCCCTTGCAACCGAGCGGTGACGGTATCGCCCCGGTCGGCTGGTCCCAGCCGGCCGCGGTCTCGCAATCCGGGCGCGCCTCGAAGGGGCGCGGCTTCGGCATGGCGCTGGCGCCGGCGAGCGCGCCGGAGACGGCCCTCACTCCGTTTGCCGCCATCCTCCACGCCGGCGGCGCAGATGCCCTCCCGGGGACGCCGCTGGTCGTGCGCGTGCCGTTGCCGCAGCTCTCCGGCGAGCCACTGGCCGAGCTCTGGCAGACGCCAGGTCCGGTGACCTCTGGTCTCAGCGGCAGCGTCCGCTGGGCAGCGGCGGGGCCGCTGCTGGCAGGAGCGCTCGAGCTCCCCGCGCGCGACGCCGGCGCCCTCGAGGCGGCCGCCTGCTTCGCCTACCGCGAGCTGCTCGCACTCTCCGCCGAGCGCGGCTTCCCACATCTGCTGCGCCTGTGGAACGTGGTGCCGGGGATCAATCGGCTGGAGGCAGGCCTCGAGCGCTACCGTCGCTTCTGCCGCGGCCGGGCCGAGGCGTTCGAGGGGCACCACGGGCCGCTCTTCCAGTCGCGGCTCTGCGCCTCGAGTGCGGTGGGCAGCACCGGCGAGGAGCTGGTGACCTGGTTCCTCGCCTGCCGCGAGCGCGGCGTGGCGCGCGAGAACCCGCGTCAGGTGAGCGCCTACTCCTACCCGCCTTGTTACGGGCCGCGCAGCCCCTCGTTCGCGCGCGCCACGCGCTGCCCGGCCACCGGGGGCGGCTGGCTGCTGCTCTCCGGCACCGCCAGCATCGTCGGTCACCGCAGCGTGCACCCGGGCGACGTGCGGCGGCAGCTCGAGGAGACGCTGCGCAACCTCGAGGAGCTGCTGCCCGCCGAGACCGGCGTGCGGTTCCACGGCCTCAAGGTCTACCTCCGGCACGCCCGCGACCTGGCGACGGTGCGCGACGCCATCGAGGCGCGGCTGGGCACCGAGCTGCCGGTGCTCTACGTGCAGGCGGACATCTGCCGCGAGGAGCTGCTGCTCGAGATCGAGGGCGTCGCCTAGGCGCCTGCACGGCGATCGCCTCGATCTCGACGCGCGCGGCCAGCCGCCAGCGCGACGCAGGAACTGCTCGCTGGCAACGCAATGGCAGTAACAGTTGACAGCACGATCGTGCTATTCTCCCCGCGATGAGCGCGATGAGCAAGGGCGCTACGACCCGCGAAGCCATCCTCGACAAGGCTCTGGCGCTCGCCAGCACGGGCGGCCTGGACGGCCTGTCGATCGGCGAGCTGGCGCGCGAGGTGGGGCTGTCGAAGAGCGGGCTCTTCGCGCACTTCGGGTCGAAGGAGGATCTGCAGATCGCCATCCTCCGCACCGCCGTCGCGCGCTTCATTGCCGAGGTGGTGTCGCCAGCGCTGCGCAAGCCGCGGGGTGAGCCACGGGTGCGCGCGCTGTTCGAGAGCTGGGTGGTCTGGGAGCAGGCCACCTTCCTCCCCGGCGGCTGCCCGTTCCTGGCCGTCTCCTGCGAGCTCGACGACCGTCCTGGGCCGGTCCGCGACTTCCTCGTCCAGTCGCAGCGCGACTGGCTCGACACCATCGCCACCGCGGTGCGCATCGCCATCGGCGAAGGGCACTTCGCCAAGGACGTCGACCCCGAGCAGTTCGCCTACGAGCTCTACTCGCTCATCCTCGCCTACCACCAGTTCCGCCGCCTGCTGCGCGATCCGCGCACGGACGAGCGCTGCCGGCTGGCCTTCGAGCAGCTACTCGAACGCAGCCGATCCGTGGCCTAGCGCCACCGTCCACGGAAGGAGGACCGCACCGTGGCCCCACCCGTCGTCGAGACTGAAAAAAGCACGAACGTTCGCTTTGATGCACCGGCGCCGCGCTGGCTGCCGCTCGGCAGGCGCCCGGCCACGACCCGAGTGCCCCTGCAGCTGCGGCTGGTCCGTGGCGCGCTCGGCGCCCTCCAGCTCGCTGCGCCGCCGCTGGCGGCGGCCTGGGCGGAGGTGCTCTTCCGCACCCCCCGACGCTTCGCGGCGCCCCCTCGCGAGGGCGAGTGGCTCGCCGGGGCGACGCCCTTCGCCGTCGACGTCGGCGGTGACCGCCTGCCGGCCTGGTCGTGGGGCGCGGGGCCGGCGGTGGTGCTCGTTCATGGATGGGAGGGGCGGGGCAGCCAGATGGGTGCGCTCGCCGTCGGGCTCGCCGCTGGTGGGCTGCGCGCCGTCACCTTCGATGGCCCTGGCCATGGTGGCGCCCGCAGTCGTCTCAGCTCGCTGCCCCAGCTGGCCGGCGGCGTCGCCGGCGTGGCGGCCGCGGTGGGACCCGTGCGGGCGGTGGTCGGCCACTCCTTCGGCGCCGCCGCCGCCTGCTGGGCGGTGGCGCAGGGGCTCGACGTCGAGCGGTTGGCGCTCATCGCGCCCCCCTTCGATCTGGAGATGTACATCCAGCAGTTCGGTGCCCTGCTGGGGGCTTCGCCGCGCACGGTGGATGGGCTCGTGGCTCGCATCGAGCGGCGCTTCGCCATCGACTGGCAGGTGGCTCGCCGGCCGGCGGTGGCCGGCGCCGCGCGGGCGCCGCAGACGCGCGTGCTGGTGCTGCACGACCGCGACGACGAGGAGACGCCGTGGGAGGGAGGCGCCGGCGTGGCCCGCGCCTGGCCACGCGGCGAGCTGGTGACGAGCAACGGCCTCGGCCACCGGCGCGTGCTGCGTGACCCCGGCGTGGTTGCCCGCCTGGCTGCCTTCGCCGTCGGGGGCTGACCGGCACACCCTTGCCGCGCTGCAGCATGGAGCGCCCGGCGGTGTTAGCATCCGGCCACTCATGACACGCAGCCTGGCGGTGGTCGGCGCGGGAAAGATGGGCAGCACCCTGCTGCGGGCGCTGCTGAGCTCGGGTGCGCTCGCCGCCGGCGAGGTGGTCGCCACCGTCAAGCACGAGGAGGGCGCCGGCGAGCTCGGCCAGCGGCTCGGCATCGCCGCCACCAGCGAC
>DASYUP010000330.1:0-5813 GCA_036001185.1 Thermoanaerobaculia bacterium | reverse complement strand
CAGGCCGGTGAAGTAGTCGCTCCACGAGATGGCGACGGCGATGTTGCCGATGGCGTATTCGATGAGCAGGTCCCAGCCGATGATCCACGCCACCAGCTCACCGAAGGTGGCGTAGGCGTAGGTGTAGGCGGAGCCGGAGATCGGCACGCGGGAGGCGAACTCGGCGTAGCAGAGGGCGGAGAAGGCGCAGGCGATGGCGGTGAAGATGAAGAGGAAGACCACCGCCGGGCCGCCGTAGAAGCAGGCGTTGCCGATCGACGAGAAGATGCCGGCGCCGATGATGGCGGCGATGCCGAAGGCGGTGAGGTCGATGACGCCCAGCGAGCGGCGCAGGTGCGGCTCGGCCTCGACCATCGCCGGGTCGTGGTCGCCGCCGAAGCCCAGCTCGGCGTCGCGCTGGATCTCGGCGATGGGTTTCTTGCGGAAGAGCGCTGCTGCGTTCACCGTGTCACCTCGCGCTTGGTTGGTTGGGGTGCGCCGGGCGGCGCGGCCGTGCGGAGCTTCTCACAGCCGGGGCTGGACGGGTCGCGCCGCGGGGCGAGCGGGGGCCAGCGGCAGGCGAGCGGCGTGGGAGAATCGGCCGATGGCGGAGCCCCTGCGGCGCGGCGACGAGCCGCTCGCCAGCTTCCTCGGCAGGAGCACGCGGCTCTTCGTGCTCACCGGCGCGGGCTGCAGCACCGAGTCGGGGATCCCCGACTACCGCGACGCCAAAGGCGGATGGAAACCATCCGCTGATGGCAACGTTCGCCAGCCGACCACCTACCAGCGCTTCGTCGGCAGCGCGGCGGTGCGCCGCCGCTACTGGGCGGGCAGCCTCGCCGGCTGGGAACGCGTCGGCGCTGCAGCGCCCAACGCCGCGCACGCCGCCCTCGCGCGCCTCGAGGCGGCCGGTCGCCTCCACTGGCTGGTCACCCAGAACGTCGACGGGCTGCACCAGCGCGCCGGTAGCAGGCGGGTCACCGATCTTCACGGGCGGCTCGACAAGGTGCTCTGCCTCGGGTGCCGCACGCGCTACCCCCGAGCGCCCTTCCAGCGCGAGCTCCTGGCGCGCAATCCCGGCTTCGTCGCCGGCGGTGCCGGCGCCCGGCCGGACGGCGACGCCGAGGTCGACTGGAGCGCGCTCGCCGGCTTCGCCGTCCCTGCCTGCATGCGCTGCGGGGGCGTGCTCAAGCCCGACGTCGTCTTCTTCGGCGAGGCGGTGCCGCCGCGCCGCGTCGAGGAGGCGATGGCGCGCCTCGCCGAGGCCGACGCCATGCTGGTGGCGGGCTCGTCGCTGATGGTCTGGTCGGGCTATCGCTTCGTGGTGCGCGCCCGCCAACGCGGTCTTCCCGTCGCCGCCCTCAACCTCGGCCGCACGCGCGCCGATGGCGAGCTCGCCCTCAAGGTGACGCTGCCCTGCGGCGCGGCGCTGCCGGCGGCGGTCGACGCGCTCGTCTAGCGCCTACTAGTCGGTCGCCGCCTCGTCGCGGTCGCGCCGGAAGAGCTTGCGGAAGAGGGCTCCCACGGCCGCGAGACAGACAGTGAACCAGCGGGGCACCCGCTACGAAGGATTGACCTGGGGTGGGTCCTGTTCACGGCGGCGCCAGAGACGCGGCAGCGGCCAGCGGCCGAAGGCGGCACGCCAGAGCAGGGGCGCTGCCGCTGCCGCCGCAGTGGTGGCCACTGGCCGCGACCGACGGCGGAGGGCGGCGACGCCGAGCAGCACCCCGGCACCGGCGAGGGCGCCGAGCCGCCAGGCGGTATCGCGCTGGCGGAGTCGGTCGAGCGCGCGGCGGGGCCAGCTGGTGGGCTCATCCATGGCCCACTCGGACTGCAAGCCCCGTTCCGCCGGCAGCGCGCGCGGCTAAGATCCACCCCATGACCGTCAGCGATCCCGCCCCGGCGGCGCCGGCCGCCCCGGCCTCGTCGCGCGCCGCGGCGGCCACATCCCGCCGCGAGCCGCTGGTGCTGCTCGTCGTCGGGCTCCTCGCGCTCGCCCTCTCACGGGTAGACGCCTACGAGCCCGCCACCTGGTGGATGGAGGTCTTTCCCATCTTCCTCGCCGTGCCGGTGCTGCTACTGACCTGGCGGCGCTTTCCCCTCACGCCCCTCGCCTACCGGCTCATCTTCGTGCACGCCCTCATCCTCATGCTGGGTGGGCACTACACCTACGCGCGGGTGCCCCTGGGCTTCTGGGTGCAGCACGCGCTGGACCTCTCGCGGAACCACTACGATCGCCTCGGGCACTTCGCGCAGGGCTTCGTGCCGGCGCTGCTGGCGCGCGAGGTCTTCCTGCGCCGCACGCCGCTGCAACGCGGCGGCTGGCTCTTCTTCCTCGTCTGCTGCTTCGCCCTGGCCCTGTCGGCCTGCTACGAATTCGTCGAGTGGTGGGCGGCCGTCCTCGGCGGCAGCAAGGCCGATGCGTTTCTGGGCACCCAGGGGGATCCCTGGGACACCCAGTGGGACATGCTCCTCGCGCTGCTCGGCGCCGCTACCGGGCAGCTGCTGCTCGCCCGCCCCCACGATCGCCAACTCGCCCGCGTGCAGGAGCAGCAGCAGGTCGTGGACGTCGGCCGGTCGGTGGCCCGTCGGCCGGCAGGGCTGACGCCGGGATGCATCCCTAGTCGCGACCGAGCAGACAGACCGCCGACCACGGGCGCTTCCCCTGCGGCCGCGGCGGCTCGGGAAGCAGCGCCACCAGCCGCAGCAGAAAGGGCAGACGGCGATGGCTCGCCGCCGTCTTGAGCAGCGAGCGCACCGCCCGCGGCCGCCAGCCAAAGGGGACGAAGAACTCGGGGCCCTCCGGCGGCCCGAAGCGGAACAGCGCCTGCGCCGCCTGCAGCTGGTCGCCGACCACCTTTGTCATGCGCTCGAGCAAGCCGGGGGAGACGAGGTCGACGAGCCAGCGCTGGAAGGTAGGCACGGCGTGCAGGTCGCTCGCCAGCTCCCCCACCTGCGCGCGGTCGAGGTAGATGAGCAGCCCCTCGCTGATCACCACCGCCCGCTTGGCCTCGCTGGCCAGCCGGGCAAAGAGCTGGCGGCGCGCCGGCCGGTCGGCGAGATCGAGGCGCACGCGCTCGAGGCGGCAGCGCGGACGCTCACCGGCGAGGGCCTGCTCCTTGGCGTCGAGCAGGGCCGGCATGTCGACCTCCACCCAGCGCAGCTCCGGCAGGAGCTCCATGCGGTAGGGCCGCGCGTCGAGGCCGGCGGCGAGGTTGACGACCAGGTCGGTGCCCTGCTGCAGCTCGGCGCGCAGCAGCTCGTCGAAGGCGACGGTGCGCGCGGTCCACGCCCAGGCCTCCTTGGCCCGTCGCGGGCTGGCGCTGACGATGCGGGCGCCGCGCTCACCGGCGAGACGCTCGGCGTAAGGGTCGCGGAAGAGCGCGTCGGGACGCTTGCTCTCCAGGGCGCGGAACCACGCCGCCCAGGCGGCGGTGTCGGAGACGTTGCGGATGGGGGCGTCGGGTTGGGTCAAGGGCGCAGCTCCACCGGCGTGCCGTCGGAGACCGCCGCGAAGATCTGGTCCATCTCGGGATTGGTGACGGCGATGCAGCCGTCCGTCCAGTCGACCAGGCGGTGCAGGCGGCCGAGGGCGCGCAGCCGCGGCCGCACGCCGTGGATCATGATCGCCCCGCCAGGGTCGACGCCCCGCGCGGTGGCCCGCTTCCAGTCGGCGGCGCTCGGGTAGGAGAGGTGCAGCGCGCGATAGAAGGAGCTGTCCGGCTTGTGGTAGTCGATGAAATAGAGCCCCTCCGGTGTGCGCCCGTCACCCTGCTGCTGCTTGGGGCCGGCGGGATGCTTGCCGAGGGCGACGCGGTAGGTGGCGAGGGTCCTGCCGTGGCTGAGCAGCAGCAGCTCGTGGCGTCCCTTGAGGACCACCAGGCGATCGGCCTTGGCCCCCGCCGGCAGGTGGGGATACGGCAGGTCGGCCCACACCAGCACGCCGGCGAGGGCGACGAGCGCGACCGCCAGGACCGCTCCGGCGACGAGCAGCGGCCGCCTCAAGGCGCCGCCGCCTCCGGCACGCTCGCCACCGGCACGCCCTCCAGGTGGGCAGCGAGGAAGGCGCGCGCCCGCTCGACGAAAGCCGCCCCCCACTCGTGGCCGCCGGCGAAGCGGCAGACCTCGACCGGCATCTTGAGGGCGCCGAGCGCGGCGACGTCGGCGGCGAGCTTCTCCTCGCTGTACCACTCCTCGCCGTCGCCGCGGCCGATGAGCACCGGTGGCCGCGTGCCCCACAGGCCGTCCGGCCCCACTCCGTGCAGCTCCGGCGGCAAGTCGCCGGCGAGCGCCACCACGGCGTCGACGCGCTGGCCGCAGCGGGCGGCGGTGCGGTAGCCGATCGCCACCCCCTGCGAAAAGGCGACGATGCCGAGCCGGCGCACGGTTGGCAGGCGCTGGCGGAGCTCGGCCACGGCGCGCGCCGTGTAGGCGACGTTATCGGCGATCGCCAGCTCGCGGTCGAGCTTGGTCATCCACCCCGCCACCACCTCCTGGTCGCGGGTGCGATAGAAGGGATGCAGCGCCTGCGGCGCGGCGATCGCCCAGTTGCGCGGCGGCGCGCCACCCTCGCCGGCGACGAGCGGGCGCAAGAAGGCGAGGGCGTCTTCGCCGCGCTGGGCGTAGCCGTGGAAGCCGACCAGCAGCGCCGTCGGTGCCGGCGACGATTCGAGCAGCACGCGACCGTGCACGAGGGCCGGCACGTGCAGCACCTCGGCCTCCGGCGCCGTGGCCGGCTGCCGGGGCGATTCCATGGCGGCCCGCGAGGCGGCGGCGTCGCGGCCGATGAGGCGCGTGTCCGACGTCAGATCGACCTCCCCCTTGCTCTCGTCATTGCGAGGAGCGCAGCGACGAAGCAATCTCGACGCCGCAACGTCGAGATCGCTTCGCTTCGCTCGCGATGACGATGGTGCGCGAGTACTCTTTCCGGGACAACTAGATAGATCTCCCGAGCGCCGGCACGATGATGCGCAGCTGGTCCATCAGCGCCTGGAACTGCGCCGGGAAGAGCGACTGGGCGCCGTCGGAGAGCGCCTTGTCGGGGTCGCTGTGGACCTCCACCAGCAGGCCGTCGGCGCCGGCCGCCACCGCCGCCCGCGCCATCGCCGGCACCTTGTCGCGGATGCCGATGCCGTGGCTGGGGTCGGCGATCACCGGCAGGTGCGAGCGCTTCTCGATCACCGGGATGGCGGAGATGTCCATGGTGTTGCGGGTGGCGGTCTCGAAGGTGCGGATGCCGCGCTCGCAGAGCACGATCTCGAGGTTGCCGGCGGCGGCCACGTATTCGGCGGAGAGCAGCCACTCCTCGATGGTGGCGGCGAGCCCGCGCTTGAGCAGCACCGGCTTGCCGGCCTTGCCCACCTCGCGCAGCAGGGTGTAGTTCTGCATGTTGCGGGCGCCCACCTGCAGCATGTCGGCGTAGCTGGCGACGAGGCCGATCTGCGAGGCGTCCATCACCTCGGTGACCACCGCGAGGCCCTGCTCGTCGGCGGCGCGGCGCAGCATGGCGAGCCCCTCCTCGCCGAGGCCCTGGAAGCTGTAGGGCGACGAGCGCGGCTTGAAGGCGCCGCCGCGCAGGATGCGGGCCCCCGCCTCGCGCACCGCGGCGGCGGTGCGGCGGATCTGCTCCTCGCTCTCCACCGAGCAGGGGCCGGCGGCGACCACCACCTCCTCGCCGCCGAAGACCACCTCGCCCACCCTCACCAGAGTGTCGTCGGGGTGGAAGGCGCGCGACACCAGCTTGTAGGGGGTGGAGACGCGGATCACCTCCTCGACGCCGGGGAGCAGCTCGAGCTCGGCGCTATCGAGGGTGGCGGTCGGCCCCACCACTCCCA
>DASYUP010000329.1:0-3388 GCA_036001185.1 Thermoanaerobaculia bacterium | reverse complement strand
GGCCCCCCCGCCGCCCTCGGGCTGGGGCTGGCGCTGGCGACCGCCGCCGCCGCCGCCAACGGCGGTCTCGCCTTCTACCTGCAGCGGGTGGGCCGGCGCGAGCGCTCGCCGGCGCTGGTGGCCAGCGGGTCGCACCTGTGGGGCGACGTGATCACCACCGGCGGCGTGCTCGCCGGCCTCACCGCCGCCTGGCTGTCCGGTCACTGGATCCTCGACCCGCTGCTCGCCCTGCTGGTGGCGGTCAACATCCTGCGCCTGGGCGGCCGGGTGATGCGCGAATCGGTGGGCGGCCTGATGGACGAGTCGCTCGCTCCCGGCGAGGTCGAACGGGTGGCGGCGGCAGTCCGCCGCACCATGGGCGGCGCGCTGCAGTACCACGATCTGCGCACGCGCCGCGCCGGCCCGCGGCCGTTCGTCGAGCTGCACCTGGTGGTGCCGGGCGCCATGCGCGTCGACGCCGCGCATGCCATCTGCGATCGCATCGAGAGCGCGGTGAAGCAGGAGCTGCCCGGCGCCCACGTGGTGGTGCACGTCGAGCCGGAGAGCGAGCTGCGGCAGAGCGCCGAAGCGGAGCTGCCGGCGGCGCCGGAACAAGGAACGCGGCAATGAACGAGCTCGCCGGCAAGGTGGCGCTCGTCACCGGCGCGGCGGGAGCGCTCGGCGGCGCCGTCGTCGCCGCCCTGGCGCAGGCCGGCGCCACCTTGGCGCTCACCGACCACCACGACGAGAAGCTGCGCCGCGTCTACCCTCGCGACTATCCCGACGGCCCCTGGCGACGCGCGTGCGACCTCGCCGACGGCGCCGCGGTGGCGACCCTGGTCGACGACGCGGTCGCCGCCCACGGCCACCTCGACCTGCTGATCAACTGTCACGGCGTCTATCGCGGCGGCACGCCGCTGCACGAGACGCCGCTCGCCGAGTGGGACGCCCTGATGGACGCCAACGCCCGCTCGGTCTTCCACACCTGCCGCGCCGCCGTGCCGCACCTGCTGCGCGCCGCGGCGGCCGGAGGAAGCGGCCGCATCGTCAACGTCGGCGCCCGCGCCGCCCTCGCCGGCAGCGCCGGCAGCGCCCTCTACATAGCCAGCAAGAGCGCCGTGGTGCGACTCACCGAGAGCCTCGCCGCCGAGCTGCGCGAGCGCGGCGTGGGTGTCAACTGCGTGCTTCCCGGCACCATCGACACGCCCGCCAATCGCGCGGCGCGTCCGGGCGCCGATGCCTCCCGCTGGGTGTCGCCGGCGGCCATCGCCGACGTCATCCTCTTCCTCTGCTCCACCGCCGCCCGCGCCGTGCACGGGGCGGCGATCCCGGTCTACGGGTTGTCTTGAGGACCCCGGCGAGGTAGCTCAGCGCCGCGTCGCGGCTGCCGCCGCCAGCGGCCGCTCGCGCGCCGCCACGCTCGCCCGCGCGGCGTCGGCGGGCAGTCCCCCCAGCCGCGTGCCGGTGTAGTAGTGGGCGAGGATCTCGCGGTAGTCGTGGCCGCGCACCGCCATGCCGTAGGCGCCCACCTGGCAGAGCCCCACCCCGTGGCCCCAGCCGCGGCCGCTGAACAGCCAGCCCGGCTCGCCGTGCGCCGGCACCAGCCGCTTGGCGGTGAAGAGGGTGTCGGGCAGGTCGAGGGTCCAGCGCACTGCCAGCCCCTCGACCGTCTCGCTGCGCCCGTCGCTGCCCAGCAGCCGCAGGGCGCCGACCCGGCCGGAGACGCCGCGCGACACCACCTCGAAGCCGGCGAAGGGGAATCCCGGGTAACGCTGCTGCACGAGACCCGTGAGCTCGCGGTCGGTCTTCCAGCGCTGCCAGGAGCTGTAGCGACTGGTGCGGTCGTAGGCGACGCCCTGGACGTGTACCTCCTGCACCACGGCCAGCAGCGACTCGCCCTGCCAGAGCAGCTGCAGCCGGTCGCCGGGCACCAGCGAGAGGTCGCCGCCGCTCACCGCGTCGCCGAGGCGGCGGAAGGTGGCGAGGCGCGGCGGCAGCGACACGTCGCGAGCGGCGTCGCCCACCTTGACCCGCAGGGTGCCGGCGCCGAGGCCGAGGAAGCTCGCCTCGTCGGCGCGCAGCACGTGGAGGTAGAGGGCGAGGCGATAGAGCAGCTCCTCGCGCTCGGCGGCGTCCATCTCGCGGGCGACCTCACCACCCAGCCCGCTCTTGACGAACAGCGCGGCGAGGCGCCGGTCGTCGTCGCTCCAGTCCGCCGGTGGCGACTGCACCAGGTAGGGCAGGTCCTCGTCGGCGACGAACAGGCGGGCGTCGAGGGCGAGGTCGAAGGCGGCGGCGACGAAGCGGCGCACATCGCGCGCCGCGAGGCTCGCGAGCGGCGTCGGCGACGGGCCGAGGCCGGCGAGACCGGCCAGCGCCAGCAGTCGCTGCCCGTAACCGGCGGCGTCGTCGCTACCAGGTAGCAGCGCCGCCGTCAGCGCCGCCGGAAACGCCGCACCCCCCGCCACGCCGCCGAGCTCGGCGACGCCCGCCTCCAGGCAGGGAACGCCGCGCAGGTAGCGCTCGTCGCGCTTGAGCGGGAAGACCACCTCGACGTCCTCGGTGTGACCGCCGCAGGTGGAGCTGAAGAGGGCGTCGATGGGCTGGTCCTGCCAGAGCAACACCTCGCCGCGTGTCGCCGCGATCGCCTGGTCGGAGCGCGGGTGCTCGACTTCCATGCCGCCGTAGACCTGGCAGCGCGGCGTGGCGCAGATGTCGTAGCCCTCGGAACGGAACTCGCCGAGGTTACGCGCCGCGTAGGTGCGCGCCGCCACTGCCTGCGCCTTGAGCGCCTCGAGCTCGGGATAGGCGGCCGGGCCGAGCTCGCTGGGCACCACGCCGCGCAGGTACTGCTCGAGCGGCAGCTCGTCGATGACGTTGAGGGTGCCGCGGTCGTTGAGGTAGACGAGAACGCGGCCGCGGTAGCGGTGGCCGCCCACCCAGATGCCATCGTCGCCAGGCACCTGGATCGCCAGCCAGCGGCCCGGCACGGTGGCCGCCGTGTCGCCCTGCGTCAAACGCAGGGAGGGGTCGCGTACACCTCCCCCCTCGCTCACCACCCAGGCGTCGCCGACGCCGAAGCGGGTGAGGTCGCGGCGGGCAGCCTCGGCGGCGTCGCGGGCGGCGTAGCGGCCGACGCGCACGCGGTAGAGGCCGCTCTCGGCGTCGAGCACCGAGTCGGCGGCCAGGCCGCTGTCTCCCCGCAGGGCGGCAGCCAGGGCATCGGCCTGGCCGGGATCGCGCAGCGCCGCCACCTGCACGCGAAAGACCCCAGCCTCGGTGCTCTCCGGCGCCGGCTCGACGCGCAGGGCGCGCGTGACGCCCCAGGTCTGCGCCTGCCAGACGGCGTGCAACTCGGATGCACAGCAGGGAAAGGTCACCGCCGCCTGGTCGGAGAGCAGCCCCACGC
>DASYUP010000328.1:0-4388 GCA_036001185.1 Thermoanaerobaculia bacterium | reverse complement strand
CGACGAAGGCTGGCATGCCTGGGTGCTCGACTTCGGCCTCGCCCGCGAGACGGCGGCCACCGGCCTCACGCAGACGGGCATCTGCATGGGCTCGCCGCCCTACATGGCGCCGGAGCAGGCCCGCGGCGAGATCCGCCAGCTCGATCGGCGGACGGACGTCTACGCTCTCGGTGCGGTTCTCTACGAGCTGCTCGCCGGTCAGCCTCCGTTTGCGGGTGAGAGCACCGTCGAGCTGCTGCTCAAGGTGCTGAGCGAGGAGCCGCAGCCGCTGCGGCGTCTCGATCCTCGGATCCCGGCCGACCTCGAGACGGTGGTGCTCAAGTGCCTGGAAAAGGAGCCGCAGCGCCGCTACGACTCGGCGCGGGCGCTGGCCGAGGACCTCGGCCGCTACCTCGACGGGGAGCCGGTGCAGGCGCGGCGGTCGTCCCTGGTCTACCGGGTCAGCCGCAGGGCGCGCAAGCACCGGGTGGCGGTCACCGCGGCAGCGATGGGCGTCGTCGCGATGGCCGCCCTTCTCGGGCTCTGGTTGCACGCACGCTGGAGCGCCGCCGAGCAGGCAACGCTGGCGCAACGGTTTGGCCAGCAGGTCGAGGGGATCGAGAGCACGCTGCGCCAGAGCTATCTCCTGCCTCTCCACGACACCCGCCCGGAGCGGGCGCGCGTGCGCGCCCGCATGGAGGCGATCGAAGCGCAGATAGCGATGCTGGGTGACGGCGGCCGCGGACCCGGGCACTATGCGTTGGGCCGCGGGTACCTCGCGCTGCGCCAGTACGCGCAGGCGCGGGTGCACCTGGAAGAGGCCTGGAAGGCGGGCTACCACACGCCCGACGCCAGGGTCGCTCTCGGCCGTGTTTTGGGAGCCCTCTACGGCGAAGCGCTCGAGGCGCTGCCCCGCGTGCCGAAGGCGCAACGCGAGCGGCGACGACTCGAGGTCGAGCGGACGCTGCGCGACCCTGCCCTCGTCCACCTCAAGTCGATCACCGCAGCGACCGACGAACCGGCCGCGTACGTACGCGGCCTCGTTGCCTACTACGAGCGCAGGTACGCTGACGCCCTCGCCAGCTTGAAGCGCGCAACCGTCGAGGCGCCGGCGTTTTACGAGGCTCGCTTGCTCGCCGGGAAGGTCTTCATGACGCAGGGGAATGACCACGCCGCGCACGGCGACTACGCGGGCGCGCTGACCGCCTACGAGCTTGCCGCGGGAGCCTTTGCCGCCGCTCGCGAGGTGGCGCGCAGCGATCCAGAGCCCGCGACCTCCGACTGCGGTCGCCAGCTCAGCGTCCAGGACGCGCAGCTCGTTCTGGGCTCCACCGAGCGCGGACCTCTCGACGGCGCGCTCGCCGCCTGCCGGGCGGCGGCCCAGGCCGATCCCGATGACGCCTTGCCCTATGCGTTCATGTCCGAGGGCTGGTGGCGCTGGGCCGAATACGAGTCGGCGCGCGGGCTGGACAGCCGGGCCTCGACGCAACGCGGCATCGAGATGGGCCGCGAAGCACTGCGCCGAGACCCCCGCAACGTGATTGCTCTCGACGGCGTGGCGACCGCTCTCGGGGGCCGGGCCGACGAGGAGCAACAGAACGGCGGCGATCCGGAGCCGGCCTTCCGCGAAGCGACCGCCTTGTTCCGGCGGGCGCTTGCGGTGGAGCCCGAGAACGTTCCCACCCTGAACAATCTCTCGGGGCTCTACGAGGAAATCGCGATGTATGAGCTCGCGCGCGGGATCGACCCCGGAGCCACCCTCGATCGCGCGGTGGAGGCCGCCGAGCGGGCCATCGCAATCGCCCCCACCATCACCGCGCCGCTGAACAATCTCGCGCTCGTGCACTGGACGCGGGCGTCAGACCGGTTGGCGCGCGGGCTGGATCCCACACAACCACTCGCGCTGGCACGCGGTGCCGCACGGCGCGCGCTGGCGATCAACGCCAGCAGCGCCTACGCCCACCAGGGGCTGGTGCAGGCAGATCTCGAAGCGGCGCGCTGGGAGCTGGCGAGGGGCGCCGACCCCCGCCCGCTGCTGCGCAGCGCCGCCAGCCACGCGCAACGGGCGCTGGAGATCAACCCGGAGTTCCCCGACATTCACGCCAGTCTGGGCGTGGCGGCCGCCCTCGAAGCCGAATACCTCCTCGCGGTCGGGAGCGACCCCACGCCACCGTTGCGGCAGGGCCGCGGACGCTTCGCCGCCGAGCTCCGACTCAACGCCAAGAGCGCGGACGCCTACCTCGGCAGTGGTCGTCTCGAGCTGGTGGCGGCGCGCTGGGCGCTGCGCAGAGGGAGCTCACCCGAGCCCGCTGTGGCGGTGGCCCTCGAGGCGGTGCGCCGGATGGCGGCCTGGAGCGCTCCGCAGGCGGAGTTGCACCTACTGGCCGCGGCGGCGCAACGCTGGCGTGCCGAGGGGATGCGCATCCGCGGTGGCGACATCGCCGCCGAGACGACGCGAGGCCTGGTCGAGGCCGACCGAGCGCTGGCGCTCAACCCGCGGCTGGCAGAGGCGATGGCGGTGAAGGGCGCGCTCGAGCTGCTGCAGGCGCGCGTGGTGGCAGCGCCGGGCGCGCGCCCCGCAGCGGCGGAGAGTGCCGTCGGGCTCCTGCAGCGTGCGTTCGCCATCGATCCCCTGCTCCGGCGCGACTACGAGCCGCTGCTCGCCGAGGCCAAGGACGTGCTGGGAGGGGCGACCTAGCGGCGCCCTCGGCATCAGTCATGCCCTTCCGACTCGTCGGCAACATCGACGACCGACCCACCTGCCTGCTGCTGGCGACGGGGCGCAACCTCGTGGGCTCCGCTCCCGAATGCGACCTGCAGCTGGAGCACCCCACGGTCTCGCGCCGCCACGCCGAGGTCATCGTCGGCGCCGAGAGCCTGGAGGTCGCCGACCTCGGCTCCAGCAACGGCACCTTCGTCGGCTCGCGCCGGATCGCTCGCGAAGCCGTCGCCCTCGGCGACCGGCTCGGGTTCGGCCGCGTGAGCCTCACCCTCGAATGGGTGGCCGAGGCGGATCTCCAGCCCGCCGTGTTGCTGCCGTCGGAGCCGAGCGCGCCCGCCCCGCTGCGCGCCGAGAGCGCGCCCTCCACCACGCTGGGGGCGCAGGCGGCGGACAGCTTTGCCCTCCAGCACTTCCCGGAGCTCGTCGAGCGCCTCCTCGGCGGTGCCGGGCTCGCGGAGATCGCGCAGGCGGCGGGGGCCCGCCTCTTCGCGGCCCTGCCGGCGGCGGAAGTCGAGGTCCTCGTCGGGCCTCGAGAGAGCCAGGGCGTGCTCTTCCAGGCCCGCCGGCAAACGGTCCCCTCCCCAGGCGCCGAGGTGGTGGCCGGCGACGGAGAGCTCGCGGTGCGGGTGGTCTTCATCCACGCCAACGCGGCGCGGGTCTTTCGCCGGCTGGTGGAGGGCGTGGCGGCGATCATCCGGCTCGCCGCCGGCGGGCAGCCCGCCCCCGCTCCCGCCGCCGAGGTCAGCGTCCCTGCCCCACCCGAGCCCGCCAGCGTGTCGACGGAGGTGCAGCGCCTCTACGCCGAGGCGGCTCGCGTCGCGCAAGGGGACGTAGGCGTGCTCATCTGCGGCGAGTCGGGCACCGGCAAAGAGCTCCTGGCGCGCTATATACATGCCACCTCCCGGCGCTCCCGCGGCCCCTTCGTGGCCCTCAATTGCGCCGCCCTTCCCCGCGACCTCCTGGAGTCCGAGCTGTTCGGCATCGAGCGCGGCGTCGCCACCGGGGTGGAGGCGCGCCCCGGAACGTTCGAGCTCGCCCACGACGGCACCCTCTTCCTCGACGAGATCGGCGACATGGGCCTCGAGACCCAGGCGCGCATCCTGCGCGTCCTGCAGGAGGGCGAGGTCTACCGTCTGGGCGGCAGCTCGCCGCGCAAGGCGGCGGTCCGCGTCGTGGCGGCCACCAACCGCGAGGTGCGGCCGATGCTCGCCGATGGGCGCTTCCGTGAGGACCTCTACTACCGGATCGCCACCTGGGTCGCCGAGCTGCCACCGTTGCGCGACCGCCGCGCCGACATCCCCAACCTGGCGGCGCATTTCCTGGCGCGGGAGGCGGCCAAGCGCGGCCTCCGCGTGCGCGGCATCTCGCGCGGTGCGCTCGATCAGCTGATGAGCTACTCCTGGCCCGGCAACATCCGGCAGCTCGAGAAAGAGATGAGCCGCGCCGTGCTCTTCCTCGCCGACGGCGACCTCCTGGACACTGCCCGCCTGAGCCAGGAGATCCGTCTACCCCGCGACAGCGACGGCGATACCTCGCTGGCGGCAGTGCTCGAGCGCGTCGAGAGGGAAGAGATCCGCAAGGCGCTGCGGTTGGCCAGCGGCGACATCCCCAAGGCGGCCGAGCTGCTCGGCCTTGCACGCTCGACGCTCTACCGCCGCATCAAGCAGCTGGGCGTCGAGATCGAGCC
>DASYUP010000327.1:0-2167 GCA_036001185.1 Thermoanaerobaculia bacterium | reverse complement strand
ACCCGCTGCTTCATGCCGCCCGAGAGATCCTTCGGGAAGCGGTCGGCGAACTCGGCGAGGCCCACCGCCTTGAGGTACTTCTCTGCCTGGTCGTGGCGCTCGCCGGCGTCCGTGCCGCGTAGGCGTAGCCCGTACTCCACGTTCTGCCGCACCGTCAGCCAGCCGAACGAGGTGTAGGCCTGGAAGACCATGCCGCGGTCGCGGCCGACGCCAGTGACCGGCTGGCCCTCCACCAGCACCTCGCCCTGAGTCGGCCGCAGCAGGCCGGCGACGGTCTTGAGGATGGTCGACTTGCCGCAGCCGGACGGTCCGAGGAAGACGACGACCTCGCCCACTCCCGGCTTGTCGACGATGTCGAAGGAGACGTCGCGCACCGCCTCGGTGCCGACGCCGTCGCGCGACAGGTAGGTGACGTGGAGGTTCTGCACCCGCAGCTTGGGCGGCGCGCCGCCCAGGTCGGCGCGGTAGCTCGGCTTGCCCTTGCCGTCGGGGACGGTGACGGCGACGGTGCCGGGCTCGCCCGCCTGCGGCAGCGGCTTGGGCTCGCGCTCGCTCATGCTCAGACCTGCACTTGCATGCTCAGACCTGCACTTCGCGCCAGCGGAAGAGCACCGCCGAGACGGTGCGGATGAGCAGATCCGTCAACAGGCCGATGCCGCCGATCACCAGCAGGCCGGCGAACGACCAGGAGGCCTTCTGGTGAGTGCGCGCCAGCTCCACCATGTAGCCCAGCCCGTGCTCGGGATTGACCGCCTCGGCGAGGATGACGTAGGTCCAGGAGATGGCGTTCATCACCCGGAAGGAATCGAAGATCTCCGGCAGCGCCGACGGCAGCAGCACCGTGCGCACCACCTGCCCCTTGCCGGCACCGAGCGTGCGCGCCGTCTGCACCAGCTCCTCGGGGACGGCGCGGATGGCGGTCACCACCACCGGCAGCAGGTAGACGAAGACGCCGAGGAAGAGGAAGGCGATCTTCTCCTGCTCGTAGATGCCGAACCAGAGGATGAGCAGCGGGATGAAGGCCGAGATCGGCATGTAGCGCAGCGGCGCCATGATCGGCTCGAAGAAGCGGTTGACCGGCTCGAAGGCGCCCATCAGCACGCCCAGCGGCAGCGCCAGCCCGGCGGCGAGCAGGAAGGCGATGAGGATGCGCCGGGTCGAGACCAGGATGGCGCTGCCGAGGTCCTGCTGCAGGAAGAGCTGCAGGGTGCCCCGCACCACCTCGGTGGGAGAGGGCAGGAAATCGGGGGGTGCCCAGCCACCGTAGCTGAGCAGGCACCAGACGCCGAGCACCAGCGCCGGCGCCACCAGGCCGAGCAGGAAGGCCACCCGGCGCGGCAGAGGCTCGCGGAGGGCGAAGAGGTCGGAGCGGTGCTCGGTGCTCACTAGCCCGTCGCCAGCACGACCTTGATGTCGGTCCGCCGGTTGAGCTGCCGCCCGCCCTCGGTGGTGTTGGGGGCGATCGGGTTGCCGGCGCCGTGGCCGATGGTCTGGAAGCGCGCCGCGGTGATGGCCGGGAAGTTCTGCAGCACGTAGTTCTTCACCGCCAGCGCGCGGCGCTCGGAGAGCGTCATGTTGGAGGTCGGGCTGCCGGTGGAGTCGGTGTTGCCCTCGATGCGCAGGTAAGTGTTGCCGAACGAGGTCATCGTCTCGCCGAGCGAGTCGAGGACGAAGAATGACCCCGGCATGATCTCGTCCGAGCCCGGCGTGAAGTGGATCTGGATCTGCTTGTTGATGATGGCGCGGTCGCTCTCCGACGGCGCCTTGGCCGCCAGCTGCGGCTCCTCCACCTTCTGCCCCGGGTAGTCGGCGGCGAGGGCGGCGAGGAAGCGGGTGTCGACCCAGTCCTTGGCGTCCACCGGCCGCGTCACCAGCCCCTTCTTGCGCCAGATGACGAAGGCGGTGTCGAACAGCGTCTCGTAGTGCGGCTTGCCGCCGGCCAGGCCGTAGAACTGCGCGTTGTCGGCGTAGGGGGTGAGCTTGAGCCCCGACAGCATCCCCGACACCGTGTCGGCGTCGAGCTTGAGCGCCCGCGCCACGACGTCGTTGGTGGATGCCGGGTCCTGCTTCATCATCTCGATGCCGTCGAGCCAGCCGTGCACGAAGTCGCGCACCGTCTGGGGCGCCTGGTCGATGAGGTTCTGCCGCGCGCAGAGCGTGTCCGCGA
>DASYUP010000326.1:0-3159 GCA_036001185.1 Thermoanaerobaculia bacterium | reverse complement strand
CTTCGTCTGGCTGATCATCGACAAGGCGGTGCGCATCTCGCTGCGCACGCTGGTGCTCGACGTGCCGCCGCAGGACATCATCACGCGCGACAACGTGTCGGTGAAAGTCAACGCCATCATCTACTTCCGCGTGCTGCAGCCGGTCAAGGCAGTGGTCGAGGTGGAGAACTATCTCTACGCCACCAGCCAGCTGGCGCAGACGACGCTGCGCTCGGTGCTCGGCCAGGCCGAGCTCGACGAGCTGCTCTCCGAGCGCGACAGGCTCAACGAGAGATTGCAGTCTGAGCTCGAGAACCACACCGACACCTGGGGCATCAAGGTGTCGATGGTGGAGGTGAAGAACGTCGACCTGCCGGTGGAGATGCAGCGCGCCATGGCCAAGCAGGCGGAGGCCGAGCGCGAGAAGCGGGCGAAGATCATCCACGCCGAGGGCGAGTTCCAGGCCTCGGCGCAGCTGGCGAAGGCGGCCGAGGTGATCTCGGCCAACCCGACGACGCTGCAGCTGCGCTACCTGCAAACACTCACCGAGATCTCCGCCGAGAAGAACTCGACGATCATCTTCCCGGTGCCGATCGACCTGCTGTCGGGGTTCGTGAAGCGCTGACGACGAGGGGCAAGCCTCAAAAGCCCCGCCGACCCCGGGGACATGACCGCATTGGCCAGCAACAGGGCCGCCACCACGGCCGCCCCCGGCCAATGCGGATCTTGTCCCCGCCTTCGCCAGAAGCCCCGCCGACCCCGGGGACATGACCGCATTGGCCAGCAACAGGGCCGCCACCACGACCGCCCCCGGCCAATGCGGATCATGTCCCCGCCTTCGCCCCGCCAAACCTTGCGCTCACTCGACATCCCCGCAATGACCGATTACCCTTGCCCTGGGGAAGCAGTCGCTTGAGCGAGCAGGAACCGAGCTACTACGAGATCGCGCTGACCAACCGCCAGGTGCTGGTGGCGTTCGTCATCCTGCTCTGCTGCGTGCTGGCGGCGTTCTTCGCCGGCGTCTGGGTGGGGCGCGGCAGCCCGGCGGCGGCCGCCGACGCGCCGCTGCAGGCGGCGGCGCCGCAGCCGACCCCCTCCACCGAGACGCCGCAGGAGCTCGCCTTCTTCAGCGACAACGCCGCCGATCCGGGCGGCGATCGGCGGCCCGACCTGCAGGAGCTGGCCACCAAGCCGCGCCGCGACACCACCTTGGCGCAGGACGTCGGCGCCCCCAACGCGCCGACCCCCGCCGTGCCGCAGCCCGCCGCTTCCGCCGCACCCGCGCCTGCCGCCACCGCCGGGGGTACCGCCCCCGCGGCTACCGCTCCCGCAGCGGCGGGCACCGCTGCCGGCCCGGCGGTGCCGGCCGGGCCGCTCTTCATCCAGGTCTTCTCCTCGCGCGACGAGGTGCAGGCGCGCCGGCTGGAGACGCGGCTGCGCGCCGCTGGCTTCAAGGCCTTCCTTTCGCCGGCCGGAGCGATGTACCGGGTGCGCATCGGTCCCTTCATCGAGCGCGGCGACGCCGAGACGGCGGCGGCGAAAGCGCGGCGTGACTTTCGCGTCGACACCTGGATCACCGCCAATCCCTAACGCTGGCTCGCCTTCGCGCGCGTCGAGTCACAGCGTGGCGAATCAGCGCGGCAGCCTGGCCCTCTGGCTGGCGCTCGCCGTCGGCGGCGGTGCCACGTGGGCGGCGCAGTTCGGCCCCCGCGGATTCCTCGTCGCCCCCTGGCTGGCGCTGGCGCCGTTGCTGCTCCTGCTCGGCTCGCCATGGCCGGCGCGCCTGGGCTTCCTTCACGGCGTCGTCTTCTGGCTCGCCGGCATCCCGTGGATCGCGCCGACACTCGTCACCTACGGCCAGCTTCCGGTCTGGTTGTCGTGGCTGCTGTTCGTGCTGCTCGCGGCGTTCCTGGCCCTCTACTGGGCGGCCTTCGCCGGCCTCGGCGCGCGGCTCTGGCGGCGCGGCGGCTGGGTGGCGCTGCTCGGGCTGCCGGCCCTCTGGGTGACGCTCGAGCTGGTGCGCGGGTGGCTGTTCTCGGGTTTCCCGTGGAACGTCGCCAACTACGCCTGGGTCGACGTACCCGGGGCGCTGCCGCTCGCCTCGTGGGTGGGCCCGTGGGGGATCTCGTTTCTCGTCGTCCTCACCAATGGCGGCGTGGCGTCGGCGATCGCGCGCCGGCGCTGGCAGACGGGCGCGCTGGCGCTGCTGGTGCCGCTCATCCTGCTGCCGCTCGCCGGCCGCTTCGCCCATGGCGCGGCACGGCCGGGGCCGCCGCAGGCGGTGCGGCTCCTACAGCCGAACATTGCCAACCTCGTCCACTACGAGCCACTGCCGGCGCTGCGCAACTACGCGCGGGTGCTCGCCATGTCGCGCCAGGCGTGCGACGAGCCGGGGGCGCTGGTGATCTGGCCGGAGAGCGCCGGCTGGCCGTTCGACTACCCGCGCGACGCCAATCTCCGCCAGGACGTCTGGAACCTCGTCGACCTCGGCTGTCCGCTGCTCTTCAACAGCGCCGTCGAGGAGAAAGGCCGGTGGTACAACGCCGCGTTCCTGCTGACGCCCGGCGGCGGCGAGGGTCGCTACGACAAGCGCCACCTGGTCCCCTTCGGCGAGTACGTGCCGGCTAAGGCGCTCTTCCCCTTCATCGACAGCCTGGCGCGCAACGCCGGCGACTTCACCGCCGCCAAGGACGTGACGCTGCTCCCCTGGGGCAGCGAGCGGCTGGGGGTGGCGATCTGTTTCGAGGTGATCTTCCCCGGCGAGGTGGCGGAGGCGGTGCGCCAAGGCGCCACCAGCCTGGTGACCATCACCAACGATGCCTGGTACGGCGACACCAGCGCCCCCTGGCAGCACTTCCGCGCCGTTCGCTTCCGCGCCGCCGAGGAGCGGCGGCCGTTCGTGCGGGCGGCCATCACCGGCATCTCGGCCCTGGTGCGCGCCGACGGCTCGGTGGCGGCGCTGTTGGGGCCCTTCGAGCAGGGAGTGCTGCGCGGGGAGCTGCGCGGCGCCGTCGGGCTCTCACCCTATGCCCGCCGCCCGTGGCTGGGGCAGGTGCTGGCGGTGGTGCTGGCGGCGGCGGCCTTGCTCGCCGGGTGGCGAGCGAAAGCCACGCGAAGCGAAATAAAAGAGCCGCGGAGCGAATAAGATCGGCCGTCGCACCGGTTTTCCGGCACTGAGGA
>DASYUP010000325.1:0-3014 GCA_036001185.1 Thermoanaerobaculia bacterium | reverse complement strand
ATCGCCTTCGAGGGCTGCGCCGAGGATCACGCGCAGACCGCCATCCACGACCTCGGCTTCCGCGCCGTGGTGCTGCCCGGAGGGGAGCGCGCCTTCCGCGTCACGGTCGGCGGCGGCACTGCCGTGCGGCCCACCTCGGGGTCGGTGCTCGAGGAGGCGCTGCCGGCCGGCGAGCTGCTCGCTTCCGCCGAGGCGGTGCTGCGGGTCTATCACCGGCGGGGCGATTATCAGCACCGCGGGAAGAACCGCATCAAGTACCTGATCAAGGAGATCGGCTTCACGGCCTTCCACGAGGAGTACGCCACCGAGCTCCTGGCGATCCGTGCCGGCGGCGTGCCGCCGCTGCCGTTCCCCGTCGACGAGCCGCCGGTGGAGGAGGAGCCGCAGGGAGCGCGACCGGCGCCGCCGGCGCCGGCGGAGATCGCCGCGCGCGTCACCGCCGGCCCACCGCACGGACCGGGCTTGCATCCGCCGGTGGAGCCGGTGCTGCCGCGTCCCATCCTCGTCGTCGACGACCTGCTCGACGACGCGCTGGCGCGCTGGGCGGAGAGCAACGTGCGCCCGCAGCGCCAGCCGCGCTACTCGCTGGTCACCGTCACCCTGCCGCTGGGCGACGTCACGGCGGCGCAGCTGCGGGTGATCGCCGACCTCGCCGCGTCCTACGGGGACGGCACGGCGCGACTCACCGCCGAGCAGAACCTGCTGCTGCGCTGGGTGAAGAGCCAGGACGTGGCGCCGCTCTATCGGGCGCTCTCGGCGGCGGGCCTCGGCACCGGCGGCGCCGGCACGCTGGCCGACGTCGTCAGCTGCCCCGGCGCCGAGTCGTGCAAGCTGGCGATCACCCGCTCGCGCGGCCTCGGCAAGCTGCTGGTGGACTCGCTGCGCGAGCAGCCGGAGCTGGTGGCGGCCGGCCCGGGGATCGACATCAAGGTCAGCGGCTGCCCCAACGGCTGCAGCCGCCACCACGTCGCCGGCATCGGCTTCCAGGGCAGCGTGCGGCGGCTCGGCGAGCGGCTGGTGCCCCAGTACTTCGTCACGGTCGGCGGTGGTGTCGACGAGGGCGGGGCGCACTTCGGCCGCCTGGTGGCGAAGGTCCCCGCCCGCCGCGGGCCGGAGGTGGTGCAGCGCCTGCTCGCCCTGTATCTCGCCGAGCGGGCGCCTGGCGAGCCGCCGCTCGCCTTCCTGCAGCGGCTCGAGCCGCAGCGGGCGAAGGCCGCCCTCGCCGACCTCGAGAAGCTCAGCGTCGACGACGCCTTGCCGGTCGACTTCATCGACCTCGGCGACGAGGCGCCGATCGAGGTGATCACCATGGAAGGGGAGTGCAGTGCCTGACGCGGCGAAGCCGCGTCATCCCGAGGAGCGCAGCGACGAGGGATCTCAACGCCGCGCCCTCCTCGGTCGAGCCGTTGCACCCCCGCGGGAAGCGCGCGGGCTGCGCGCCAGCGATGGCGGCCGCCGCGCCGCCGCCGCCCGCTCCGACCTCTTCGCCGCCATCGGCCAAACGCCGCTGCTGCGCCTGCGCGTAGTGACCGCCCACCTGCCGCCGCACGTCGAGGTGCACGCCAAGGCCGAGCACCTCAACCCCGGCGGCAGCGTCAAGGACCGCGCCGCGCGGGCGATGCTCGAGGACGGCCTGCGCCGCGGCCTGCTGCGCCCCGGCCACACCGTCCTCGAGGCCACCTCGGGCAACACCGGCATCGCCCTGGCGATGCTCGCCCGTGCCCTCGGGCACGAGGTGCTCATCTGCCTGCCCGCCAACGCGTCAGCCGAGCGCCAGCGTACGCTGCGCGCCTACGGCGCCATCCTCGAGCTCACCGATCCGCTGGCCGGCACCGACGGCGCCATCCTGCGCGCCCGCGAGCTGCAGGAGGACGATCCCGAGCGCTTCTTCTACCCCGACCAGTACGGCAATGACGCCAACTGGCGGGCCCACCTCACCACCACCGGGCCGGAGATCTGGGAGCAGACCGGCGGGCGCCTCACCCACTTCGTCGCCGGCCTCGGCACCTCGGGCACCTTTGTCGGGACGACGCGCTATCTGCGGGCGCGCGCGCCAGGGGTGATCGCCGTCGCCCTCGAGCCCGACGGGCCGCTGCATGGCCTCGAGGGGCTCAAGCACATGGCCACCGCGATGGTGCCGCCGATCTACGATCCGTCGCTCGCCGACCGCCGCTTCGAGATGGACACCGAGGAGGCCTACGCCATGACGCGGCGGCTGGCGCGCGAGGAAGGGCTCTGCGTCGGGCCGTCGGCGGGCGCCAACGTCGCCGCCGCCCTGCGGGTGGCGGGGGAGCTGCCGCTGGGCGAGCCGGCGGTGATCGTCACCGTGCTGCCCGACGGCGGCGGCCGCTACCTCTCCGAGCGCTTCTGGGAGACCAGGGAGGCGGCGCCGTGATCGCCCTCGACGCCGGCCACGTGGCCGCCATCCGCGACCACGGGCGGCGCGCGTATCCCGAAGAGTGCTGCGGCGTCCTGCTCGGCCGCGACGATCGCGAGGTGCCGCGGGTGGAGGTGGTGCGCGAGATCCCCAACGTCCAGGAGGACCAGCGGCGCCGCCGCTTCCTCATCGCTCCCGCCGACTATCTGGCGGCGGAGCGGCAAGCGCGCGGGCTGGGCCTGTCGGTGCTCGGCTTTTACCACTCGCACCCCGACCACCCGGCCCAGCCTTCCGAGCACGATCGCCTCCAGGCCTGGCCGCACCTGCACTACCTGATCGTCGCCGTCGCCTCTGGCGAGCCGGGAGAGCTGACCTCCTGGACCCTCACCGACGACCGCGCGGCGATGCGCCCCGAGCGCATCGCCGTCGCCGCGCGTCCACCGGCCAGCGCCCTGGCCGCCGCCCGACTCGAGGAGTGAGAGCATGCCGAAGATCGCCCTGCCGACCCCCCTGCGCCCCTACGCCGACGGCCAGGAGGCGGTGCTCGCCGTTGGCTCCACCGTGGGCGAGGCCCTCGCGGAGCTCACCGCCCGTCATCCCAAGCTGCGTCGCCATCTCTACGACGAGAGCGGCCGCC
>DASYUP010000324.1:0-5381 GCA_036001185.1 Thermoanaerobaculia bacterium | reverse complement strand
GCTGGCGGCCCTGCTGGCAGGGGCGGCGCTGGCGGCGGCGAGCCACCCGCCGCCCGCCGCCGAGGGCCGGCGCTGCGACCAGGTGACCGGCAACCTGGTTGGCAACTGCGACTTCACCACCGGCATCGAGGGGTGGAACCGCCAGGCCGCGACCGCCCTCGCCCACGACCATCGCGGCCACGCCGCCCCCGGCGCCCTGCGCATGACCAACGAGCCGGCGAGCGAGGCCGGCGCCGCCACCTGCGTGCCGGTGAAGGGCGGCGCCACCTACGAGATCAGCGGCTGGCTGCAGCGGCTCGACGGCGCCGGCGAGTGTCTCAGCTTCGTCGAGGAGCACGGCACTCCCGACTGCAGCGCCGGCGCCACCAGCTTCCACGAGCTGGTGTCGACGCCGCTGGTGTCCGGCGGCTTCCAGCAGGTGGCCGGCGTCGCCGCCGTGGGATCGCGGACGGTCGCCGTGCGCGCCGGCTTCGCCTGCTACGGCGAGCAGGACGACGACGTCAGTGGCGTGTTGCTCGACGACGTGGTGCTGCGCCGGGTGACGCCGGCGGCGGGCGGCGGCACGTAGCGGGACGCCGAGCTCATCCCAGCGCCGCCGCTAGCGCCGCCTCGGCGACCAGCGCCGGCCCGCGGTAGACCAGCCCGCTGTAGAGCTGTACCAGAGCGGCGCCGGCACGGCGCTTCTGCCGCGCCTCCTCACCGTCGACGATCCCGCCGGCACCGACGATCAGCGCCCGGCCGGCGCTGCGGGCGGCGACCCGCGCCAGCGCGGCGGTGGCGCGGCCCGCCAGAAGCGCCCCCGACAGCCCGCCCGCCTCGCTCGCCGAAGGCGAGCGCGCCCCCTCGCGCGAGAGCGTCGTGTTGGTGGCGATGAAGCCGTCGACGCCAGCGGCGAGGGCGGCGTCGACGGCGGCGTCGAGCTGCTCGGGCGCGAGGTCGGGCGACAGCTTGACCAGCAGCGGCGGCCGGCGGCCGGCGGTGGCCAGCTCGTCGCGGCGGCGGACCAGCGGCAGCAGCAGGCGGCCCAGCTCGTCGCCGGTCTCCAGGCGCCGCAGGCCCGGCGTGTTCGGTGAGCTGACGTTGATGGCGAGGTAGTCGGCCAGCGGCGCGAAGGTCTCGAGCAGCTCGAGGTAGTCCTCGCCCGCGCGCTCCACCGGCGTGTCGCGCTGCTTGCCCAGGTTGACCCCGACCACCACACCCGATGGCCGCCGCCGCAGCCGCGCCGCCACCCGCGCCGCGCCCTGGCTGGGGAAGCCCAGGCGGTTGATCACCGAGCGCTCTTCCGGCAGACGGAAGAGCCGCGGCCGCGGGTTGCCCGGCTGCGGCCGCGGCGTCACCGTGCCCACCTCGAGGTGGCCGAAGCCGAGGGCGGCAAGGCCGGCGAGCGCGCGGGCGTCCTTGTCGTAGCCGGCGGCGAGGCCGACACGGTTGGCGAAACGCAGGCCCCCGAGCACCAGCGGGTCGTCGACCCGCCCCGTCAGCCACCGCTGCAGGGCGCGCAGCGGCGGCACCGCACCCATCAGCTGCAAGGCACGCAGCGACAGCGCGTGCGCCCGCTCGGGATCGAGCTGGAAAAGCAGCGGTCGCAGCAGCGGATAGAGCATCGGGGTGAGGCCGGCGCTCACGAATGGCGCTCACGGGTGGCGGCGCGCGACTCTAGCAAAGCGAGCCCTGCGAGGTGCGGTTAGACTCCCGCCACCGATGAACCGTCGTCTCGAGATCCAGGTCCAGCGCGCCGGCCTGCACGACATCACCCGCGAGGTCGTTGACGTCGTGCGCGCGAGCGGCGTGCAGGACGGGCTCTGCACCGTCTACGTGCAGCACACCTCGGCCAGCCTGACCATCCAGGAGAACGCCGACCCCACCGCCCGCCGCGACCTCGAGAGCTGGCTCGACCGCCTGGTCCCCGAGAACGACGAGCTATACACCCACACCCAGGAAGGCCCCGACGACATGCCCGCCCACATCAAGGCGGCGCTCACCTGCTCCTCCCTCTCCATTCCCGTCCTCGAGGGACGGCTCGCCCTCGGCACCTGGCAGGGCATCTATCTCTGGGAGCACCGCCGCTACCGCAGCCGCCGCAAGCTGGTCGTGCATGTCGGGCCCTGAGGCCGGTGCCGGCGGCCATCCGGTGAACTAGCGACGCCCGGGAGGATCCGCCATGCGCCGCCGCCTGAAGCAGGCCGCCCTGGCCGTTCTCCTGCTGGCGGCGCTCGCCCTGGTGGCGCTCAACGTCGCCCTCAACGCGCCGTACGCCAGCCGGGCGTTCAGCCCGCACCCGGATCGCTTCCGCATCGACTGGCGCTCGGCATGGAGCGTGGTGCCCGGACACGTGCACCTGCGCGGTCTGCGCCTGGAGAAGCGCACCACCCGGGTGGCCTGGACCCTCACCGTCGATCGCCTCAGCGGGCGGATCGATCTACCGGCGCTCCTGCACCGCGATTTCCACGTCCTCGAGGTGCGGGGGGAGGGTGTGCGCTCGGAGCTGCAACGCCGCGACGTCGCGGGCCCGGCGCGACCTCGCCAGCGCGGCACCGCCGGCCGCTGGACGCTGCGCTTCGATCGCATCGTTCTCGACCACGTCCGCCAACTGCGCTTCTCCGGGCTGCGAGTGGTGGGCGACGGGCGCGCCGAGGGCGGCCTGCGAATCGCCCTCGGGGGTGTCTTCCGCCTGGCCCCGAGCCGGCTGCGGATGGCGGGTGCCGAGCTCGCCATGGGCAGCCGCATCCTCACTCGCCACCTCGATCTGACCGCCAACGCGAGCCTCGGCCCCTACGTCCCCCGGCAGCACCCCGGGCTCGAGGCGTGGGACTTCGTCTCCGGGGCCCTGGCTGCAACCGGTGAGCTCGAGGACCTGCCGTGGCTGGCCGCCGGCGCTGGCTCGCGCCGAAAGCCGGGGGAGCTCGCCGCCACGCTCCGCATCGCCGGCGGCCGCCTCGAGCCCGGCAGCCGGCTGCGGGTCGCCGCCGACGGCCCGCGCCCCGCTTCCTCCTTCGCGCTCACCGCCGCGATCGTTGCCGCACCCGGGGCGCACCTCAGCATCGACGTCGCCACCCGTGGCCTCAACGCCGGCGGCTCGCCGGCGAGGCCGGTGTTGCAGGTCGCCGACCTCGAGCTCGCCACGGCGACGCCCGAGACGCGGTTACGGCAGCTCATCCTGGCGGTGCGCTCGCGGCGGCCGGTGGTTTCGACCTCGGCGCCGGTGATGGCGGATGTCCGTGCCGCGGGTGTACGGATCGACGCGCCGAGCTCGCGCCTCGCCCTGCGCGCCACCCTCGATCGTGCGGCTGCCCGCGTCGACCTCGGGGCCCTGCTGGCGCGCGACGTCGTCGCCGAGGGACTGGAGGTCGACGGGGCGAAGGTGGCGCTCGAGCTCGGTCATGCCTCCCGCGCGCGGAGCGCAACGCCGGAGCCCTGGGGGGTGCGTCTCGACGGCGCCCGGCTGACCCGCATCCACGAGGTGGCGCTCGGCGACCTGCGACTCGCCGGCGAGGGCAGCGCCGAGACCTCCCTGTCGCTCGATCGCGCCGGCACCCTGGCGGTTCCGCGCGCCACCGTCTCGATGGCCGGCGGCCGGCTCGAGATCGCCGGCAGGCCGGCGGCGAGCGCGCTGGGGGTGGAGCTCGCCGTCCACCTCGACCCCGTGATCGCCGGCCCCGACCGCGGCCGCCAGCTGCTGCGCGCCACCAGCGGCGACGGCACCCTGCGCGGGCAGGTCGTCTCCCTCGGCTTCCTCACCCCCTACCTGGAGAAGACACCCTGGCTGAAGATCGCCGGCCAGGGCGCCTTCACCGCCGACTTGCGGCTCGAGCACGGCCGCTTCGCCGCCGGCTCGCGTCTCGCGATCAGCAGCGACCCGGTGGTGGCGACCATCCTCGCCAGCCAGGCGAGCGGGCGCGGGACGCTGGAGGTCGGCGTCGAGCCTGGCCCCGCCGGACCACGCACGGCGATGCGGCTCCGCTTCGACCGTTTCGGGCTTGCCGACCTGCGGCGCGCCGATCACCCTCCCTACCTGCGCGGGCGCGGCCTCTCCATCGTCGCCATCGCGGCGAAGCCAGTGGACCTCGGCGACCCGGTGCAGGACTTCGACGCCACGCTCGACCTGCCCGAGGCGGAGGTCCCCGATCTCGCCGTCTACGACTCCCTGCTGCCAGCGGAGGCGGGGCTGTCGATCCTCGGCGGCCGCGGCCGCGCGCGGCTGCACCTGCAGGCCTCGACCGCCTCGCGCCGCGCCTCCGGCAGCACCACCCTGCGGGCCGAGGGGGCTCGGCTCCGCTTCCAGAACCTCGACCTCGAGGGGCGCCTGACCCTGCGGGCGCCGCTCTCGACTCCCGACATCATGGGCCATCGCTTCGACCTCGCCGGCACCCGCCTCGAGGTCGCGGACGTCACCTACCGCGATGCCACCGGGGACCGCGAGCCGCCCCCCCCAGGCTGGTGGGCGCGTGGCGAGCTCAGCCGCGGCTCGCTGCTGTGGGGCGATCCGCTGTCGCTGCGCGGCGAGGCGCGCGTGACCATGAAGGACTCCGGCCCGCTGCTCACGCTGTTCGCGCAGAAGAGCAGGCTGCTGCGCTGGTTCGAGGACGCGCTGCGCGTCGAAGGGGTCACCGCCACCGCCAGCGTGCGCCTCGATCCCGGGCTGGTCGTCATCGACGACCTGCGCGCCACCGGCGGGTCACTGGAGGTGCGCTCGCGCATGCGCTTCGCTCGCCAGCAACGTCGCGGCGAGCTCTACCTGCGCTACGGCCGGCTAGCGGCGGGCGTCGAGCTGCGCGACGGCGAACGCACCCTGCAGCTACGGCACCCGCTGGAGTGGTTCGAGAGCGCCGGTCGCACTCCGTAGACGAGAGCCCGCGCCGCGCCGCTCAGCGGTAGAGCTCGCTCCCCTGCTCGACGAACTCGCGCGCCTTCTCTTCGAGACCCGCCTCGACGGCGCGCTCTTCGCCCACGCCCAGGCTGGCGGCGTAGGCGCGCGCCGGCGTCGACGCGGAGCTGCCCGTCGGCGAGGACGTCCTTCCCCGGCGCCCCGATCACCAGGTCGTCCATGCCGTCACCGTTGAGGTCGCCGGCCGCCAGCGAGAAGCCGAAGCGATCGCCGGGGCCGGTGCTGTCACCGAGGTCCCCCTGAGTGAAGTCCTGCGTCGCAGCAACGGTGAGGCCGGTGGGCCCGCCGTAGACCACGTGCACCGCTCCACCGTCGGCGTCGCTGCCGACGTCCTCGTCGGGCACGTCGATGGCAAGGTCGGCGAAGCCGTCGTGATTGAAGTCACCTACCACGACGGCGGCGCCGAGATGGTCTCCGCTCTCGACCACGCCGGCGAGCGGGTCCTGCGACCACTTCCTGGCTGCCGAGCCCGGTGAGCTGCGCCTGGCCGCTGCGC
>DASYUP010000323.1:0-20997 GCA_036001185.1 Thermoanaerobaculia bacterium | reverse complement strand
GCTACTTCCCGCTGGAGCGGCTCGACAGCTTCTACCAGGACGGCTCGCCGCTCGCCGGCCACGCCACCCACAAGGAGATGCCGGGGGTCGAGGTGTCGACCGGCTCGCTCGGTCACGGCCTCGCGCTCGCCACCGGCATGGCGCTGGCGAGCAAGCGCGATGGCGCCGCGCCGCGCTTCTGGGCGATGGTCTCCGACGGCGAGTGCGACGAGGGGTCGACCTGGGAGGCCGCCCTCTTCGCGCCGCAACACCGCCTCGACAACCTGGTGGTGATCGTCGACTACAACAAGATCCAGAGCCTCGGCCGCGTCGCCGAGGTCATCGACCTCGAGCCGCTGGCCGACAAGTGGCGCGCCTTCGGCTGGGGCGTGCGCGAGATCGACGGCCACGACCTCGGCGCCATCGCCGAGGCCTACGCCGCGGTTCCCTTCCAACCCGGCCGGCCGAGCTGCATCGTCGCCCACACGGTGAAGGGCAAGGGCGTCGCCTACATGGAGGACAAGCTGCTCTACCACTACCGCGCCCCACGCGGCGAGGACCTCGACCGCGCGCTCGCCGAGCTCGAGGCGGCGCGGCCGCGGCGCGAAGTCGAGATCGCCACCGCCAGCTCCGCCGGCCTCGCGATGACGAAGGAGGCTCAGGGCGAGGAGGGCCGCGACCAGGGTCGTCATCGCGAGGAGCGTAGCGACGAAGCGATCTCGACGCGCCGGCGGCGCAAGGGAGCGCCGTGAGGACGGCCTTCCTCGACACCCTCTACGAGCTGGCGAAGGCCGACCGGCGCATCGTCTTCGTCACCGGCGACCTCGGCTTCTCGGTGGTCGAGCGCTTCATGGCCGACCTCCCCGACCAGTTCGTCAACGCCGGCGTCGCCGAGCAGAACATGACCTCGCTCGCCGCCGGCATGGCGCTGATGGGCAAGATCGCCTTCACCTACTCGATCGCCAACTTCCCGACCCTGCGCTGCCTCGAGCAGGTGCGCAACGACGTCTGCTACCACGAGGCCAACGTCAAGATCGTGGCGGTGGGCGGCGGCTTCACCTACGGCGCCATGGGCGCCTCGCACCACGCCACCGAGGAGCTGGGCGTCATGCGCATGATGCCGGGGATGGTGGTGGTGGCGCCCGCCGACCCGGTGGAGGCGCGGGCCGCCACGCGCGCCATCGTCGCCCACCGCGGGCCCTGCTACATCCGCCTCGGCAAGGCGGGGGAGCCGAACGTCCACCAGGGAGCGATCGATTTCCAGCTCGGCCGTGCCATCCAACTGCGCGGCGGGCGCGACCTGACGCTGATCTCCACCGGCGGCATGCTGGGCACCGCCCTGGCGGTGGCCGACCGCCTCGCCGGGCGCGGAGTGGAGGCGAGCGTGCTGTCGATGCACACCCTCAAGCCGCTCGACGAGGAGGCGGTGCGCGCAGCCGCGCGCGAGACCGGCGGCATCGTCACGCTCGAGCAGCACTCGGTGATCGGCGGCCTGGGCAGCGCGGTGGCCGAGGTGCTCGCCGAGCTGCCGGCGGGAAACGGGGCGCGGGGCACCGGCGTGCCTTTCCGCCGCATCGGCGTTCCCTCGGCGTTCTCCGCGCGCGTCGGCAGCCAGAAGTGGCTCGAGCAGCAGCACGGCCTCGACGAGGAGGGCGTGCTGGCGCAGGTCGAGGAGCTGCTCGCCTAGCAGCTGCCGGGCGACTGGCGCCCTCCCGTGTCGGCGTCCGGACTACGCGGGCGGCGCGATCACCCCCTAGTTTTGGCTCGTCGGCGGCTCGGCGCGTTGTAAAGCGGTGAGTCGCCGGATCTCCTGTTGCACTTCCTTCGGCTGCACCGGCTTGGTGAGCAGCTCCTCGCAGCCGAGGGCCAGGGCGAGCTCGCGGGCCTGCGGCTGGCCGCCGAAGGCGGAGAGGGCGATGATGGGGATGTGGCGGGTCGACCAGTCGGCCTTGAGGCGGCGGGTGGCCTCCCAGCCGTCGAGCACCGGCATCGCCAGATCCATGACGATCACCTGCGGCTGCAGGTTGCGGGCGGCCTCGATGCCCTGCAGCCCATCGGCCGCGGTGGAGACCTCGAAGCCGCAGAGGGTGAGGTATTCGGCGATCCCCTCCCGGCTCTCGGCATGGTCCTCGACGATGAGGACGCGGATGGCGGTGCGGTCGTGTTGCGGCTGGGCCATACCAGATAAGCAAGAAACGCACCTGACAGGGCGGCGAACCTCCTGCCGGGTGACCCCCGAATGCTACGCTCCTCCCTGCCCCGGCGCACCATGCCCCTGCTGCACGAATCTCTCCGTCCGACGGCCCAGCACTGGCGCATCCTGCTCTTCGCCTGGCTGGTCTGGCTCACCGGCTTCGCCTCGCTGATGCTCATGACCTTCGTCCTCGAGCCGATCAAGAAAGCCTTTGGGCCCAGCGAGATCGAGCTCGCCTGGCTGACCGGGCTGGCGATCGGCGCCACCGGCGTCGGCGGGTTCGTCTTCGGCGCCCTCGCCGACCGTGCCGGCCGCCGCCCCTCGATGGCGATCGCCCTGCTCGCCTTCGCCGCCGGCAACCTCGCCTCGGCGCTGGCTCCCTCCTTCGCCGCCCTCGCCGCCGCCCGGGTGCTCGCCGGCCTGGGGATCGGCGGCGCCTGGGGGGCCGGCCAGGCGATGATCGGCGAGACCTTCCCGCCGGCGCTGCGCGGCCGCTACGCCGCCTATGCGCAGAGCGGGGCGCCGCTGGGCCTGGGGCTCGCCACCGTCGTCGGCACCTTCGTGGCGCCGCTGATCGGCTGGCGGGGCGCCTTCGGACTCGGCGTGCTGCCGCTGCTGCTCCTGCTGCTGCTCCCCGCGGTGCCCGAGTCCGACGTTTGGCATGCCGCCGGGCGCGGACACGGCCTCGGCGCCATCGCCCGCTCGCTCGTCTCGTCGCCCGTCGGCTCGCTCTTCCTGCGCTGCCTGGTGCTCACCACCCTGGCGATGTCGAACTACTACTTCATGCTCACCTGGCTGCCACGCTACCTGCAGGTGGAGCGCGGCCTCTCGCTGGCGCGCTCGGGGTGGGCCACCCTCGCCTTCGTCGCCGGCGCGGTTCTCGGGTACCCCGCTTTCGGCTTCGCCGCCGACGTGCGCGGGCGCCGCATCGCCTTCACTCTCTTCAGCCTGCTGACCGCCGGCGCGCTGCTGATGTTCACCGTCTTCTACCCGCTCATCGCCGGCCATCCGCGGCTGGTGCTGGTCTTCCTCTTCGCGGCGGGAGTGGGCACCGGCATCTGGTCGCTGTTCGGACCGATGATGGCCGAGGTCTTTCCCACCCGCGTGCGCGGCTCGGCGATGTCGATCATCATGAACTCGACTCGCGGCGTGCAATTCGTCGCCCCGGTGGTGATCGCCGCCGTGGCGCCGCTGTGGGGGATGGCTGGCGGCATCGCCCTCGCCGCCGGCTTCGCCGTGCTCGCCGCCGCCTGGGTGTGGACGCTGCCCGAGACCCGCGGCCGCGCCATCACTGCCGCCGACGATGCGGCCGCCGCGGCCACCGGCGCCGGCCCAGCGCCGGGCGCGGTTTCCGCAGCCTCCGGCTAGGCCCCTACCGCAGGAACATCACTCGTCCCGCCGGCAGCTGGTGATAGAGCCGCCCGAAGTACCACCCCGCCAGCAGCACGGTGGCGAAGTCGAGCAGGAAGAGCAGCACCAGGTTGGCGCGCCGGCAGGCGATGAGGGCGACGGCGCCGGCGGCGAGGGCGATCAGCACCAGCACCAGCGGCACCGGCGGCGGCAGGCCGCGCGGGTGGGTGGTCATCCAGCCGTGGAGCAGCGTGGCGGCGAGCAGCGCCACGTCCATGGCGGCGGTGGCGGCGAGGGCGACCCGGCGCAGCACGGCGCCGATCCTACGCCGGCGGCCGCAGCTCGACCCAGGGTGCGCCGGAGTGCGCGCCGCTGGCCGCGTCGCTGGCGGCGAGCAACCGCTGCACCGCCAGGCCGTCCGCGAACGACGCATCGCCGTCGGCGAGACTGCCGCGCCTGCAGGCGTCGACGAAGCTCGCCATCATGCGCACCAGCGCGTGCGAGCCGCCGCGGCTCGCCTCCGCGGGCAGCGGCAGCTCGCGCCACTCGCGGCTGCCGGTGGCGACGGCGCGCAGCCGATCGGCGCGGCCGCGCGACAGCAGCGCCTCCAGTGCCCCCTCGCGGCCGATCACCTGCACGAAGGCGTCGTCGCGCGTCGGCGTCACCCGGCTGACGTGCCAGTGGCCACGTGCCCCTGAGGCGAAGCGCAGCCAGGCCATGGCATGGTCGTCGGTCTCGACGACGCGGTGCTCGCCGCTGCGCTCCTCGACCGCCTCGCGCGGCAGGTGCTGCACGGTGGCCTGTACGGCGGCGACCGGCCCCAGCAGTAGCCGGGCGAGGTCGAACATGTGCGAGCCCGAGTCGTAGAGCACGCCGCCGCCGGCGGGGGCCTGCAGCTCGCGCCAGCCGATGGCCGCTCCCGGGCGCAGCTTGTCCCAGAACTCGTGGTGGCCGCGGAAGAGGTAGGGCTCGCCGACGTCGCCGGCCAGCAGGCGGCGCCGCAGCTCCTGCACGCCGTGGAGGTAGCGATAGGTGAAGGCGACCTGGTGCACCCGGCCGCTCGCCGCTGCGGCGCGGGCCATCTCCTCCGCCTCGCCGGGGCCGAGGCCCAGCGGCTTCTCGCACAGCACGTGCTTGCCGTGGGCGAAAGCGAGCAGCGCGGCCTCTCGATGGGCGGCGTTGGGAGTGCAGATGGTGACGGCATCGACGTCGTCGCGGGTGCAGAGGGCGGCGAGATCGGTGGTCGCCTCCGGCACGCCGAAGCGGTTGGCGAGCGCCGCGGCGCGCTCGGCGCGGCGGCCGAAGATCGCCACCACCTCGGCGTCGGGGTGGGCCAGCAGGCCGGGGAGGTGGCAGACCTCGGCGAAGTCGCCGGCGCCGATCACCGCGAAGCGCAGCTTGCGAGCCATGTGGCCGCGGATGATAGCGAAGCCCGCGCCGGCGGTCAGGCGCCGCCGGCGCCGGCGCCGGCGCCGGCCGGCGGCGGGACACCGCCGGCGAGGGTCACTGGACCTTCGCCGGCCGTCGGGCCCAATCGCACGCAGTTGCGGCCCTGGCGCTTGGCCTCGTAGAGCGCCCCGTCGGCGGTACGCACGAGCCGCTCGAAGTCCGCCTCGTCACCGCGCAAGGAGGCGACGCCGATGGAGACGTTGCAGGCGAAGCGCGAGGAGCCAAAGGCGAGGGCGGTGTTGGCGATCGTCTCGCGCAGCCGCTCGCAGGCGCGGCGCGCGTCCTCGCCACCGGTGTCGGGCATGACGATGACGAACTCGTCGCCGCCGTAGCGGCCGAAGAGGTCCTGGCCGCGCAGCGCGCGCTCGAGCACGAAGGCGACGTGGCGGATGGCGGCATCGCCGGCGGCGTGGCCATGGGTGTCGTTGAGCGCCTTGAAGTGGTCGATGTCGACGAGGGCGACGGCTATCGGCAGCTGGTGGCGCCGCGCGCGCACCGCCTCACGGCGGCCGAAGTCCTCGATCACCCGGCGGTTGTAGTGCTCGGTCAGCGGGTCGAGGGCGGCCAGGCGCTGGAGCTCGAGGTTGAGCCGCTCGTTGCAGATGATCACCATGCCGAAGGCGAGCAGTAGGAAACCGACGGCGAGACCCAGCACCGAGCCTTGCTCGAGCAACGTTGGCTGCAGGATGGCGCCGGGCCCGCCGCCGGGCGCCAGCTCGGCCGAGCCGACGGCGCGCGCCGCCAGCAGCAAGCCACAGCCCCAGAAGACGGCGGCGACCAGGCGCGAGCTGAGCGGCGCCATGCCGGCGCTGCCGCGGCGCACGGTGATGGCGCAGACGGCCATCTGGAAGGCGGTGATCGCCGACAGCGCCACCACCCGCTCGCCATAGTCGGGGCGGGCGTAGTAGAAGAAGGCACACGAGGCGGCGGCCACCGCCACCGGGGCCCACACCAGCAGGACGCGCACCCGCTCGCGGTTGAGCCGCTTCAGGGTGTGGTGAAAGCCGGCGAGCCCGCCGACGCGGCCGAGGTGGGAGCCGAACACCGAGACGGCGTCGGGGATGGAGCCGCGCAGCGCCACCAGGCCCATGCCGGCGGCCAGCAGGGCCACCGACCACGCCCACAGCAGACCGCTGCGGCGCAGCTCGGCGGAGTAGGAGAGGGCAGCGACGCCCACCAGCGCCGCCGTCGTCAGCAGGCTGAGGGAGCTCAGCGCGTAGAGGGTCTGCGTGTCGAGGTGCAAGGCCCGAGGCCGGAAGAACCGGTGCGGACTCTAGCGCACAACCTCGCCAACCTGTCAGCCGGGTCCCGGGTGGGCCGCGGGGGTGGCCGGCGGCGGCCCCACGTAACGCGCCCGCGGGCGGATCAGGCGGCCGCGGCCGTACTCCTCGATGGCGTGGGCGACCCAGCCGATGGTGCGGCCGAGGGCGAAGAGCGCCTGGGCGCCCCCGGCCGGCAGCCGCAGCGCCGCGGCCAGCGCGGCGAGCCCGAGGTCGACGTTGGGAGGGTCGCCGGTGACCTCCTGCACCGCGGCGGCGAGGGCTCGCACCGGCGCCAGGTCGGCGGTGCGCGCCGCCACCCGGCCGGCGACGGCGAGCAGCTCGGCGCCGCGGGGGTCACCGGCCGGGTAGAGGCGGTGGCCGAAGCCGGGCAGCGACTCGCCGCGGCGCAGCCAGTCGGCCACCGCGTCGGTGGGGGAGGTGGCGGCGGCCTCGCGCAGCAGCGCTTGCATGCGATGCGCCTGGCCGCCGTGGCGCGCGCCCTTGAGCGCCGCGAGACCGGCGGCCACGGCGTCCCAGGGGGTGGCCGCTGCCGAGGCGACGCAGCGGGCGGCGAAGGTCGAGACGTTGAGCTCATGGTCGGCGCTGAGCACGAGGGCGGCCGACAATGCCGGCCGCGGATCGCGCGCGCCGCGCCGGACCTTGCCATCGAGGCGCCAGGCGGCGGCGAGGGTGGCGGCGATGCCCTCGCGGTGCGGCGCGCGGCCGGCGATGGCGGCGGTGGCGAGGCGCAGGATGCGGGCGCCGCAGCGCGTCACCCCTTCCGGGCGCAGGTCCCAGGCGGCGCCGTCGGCGGCGGCGGCCAGCGGCAGCAGCGCCTGCAACCGTTCCACCGGCGAGAGCCGGCGCCCGCGCAGGGTGGCGAGCAGGGAGGCCTCGCCGCGCCCGGCTCCCCGCGGGAAGAGGCTGCCGGCGGCGGCCTCGTCGCCCGTCCACAGCAGCGCGGCGACCTCCTCGACCCGCAGCCCGCGCGACAGCTCGATGGCATCGCGGCCGCGGTAGAAGAGGCGGGTGCCGTCGATGAGGGTGAGGGCCGAGTCGAGCACCGGCTCACCCCAGGCGAGGGCGCGGGGCGCCGCCTCCTCGGGATGCTGGCGCAGCTCCCGGCGCGCGCACAGGCGCTCGACCTCCTCCCGCCGGTAGCGCCTGGCCCGCGTCGTCCCCGGCGCCGGCTCGGAGGCCAGCAGGCCGCGGCTGACGTAGGCGTAGAGGGTGGGGAGGGTGACACCGAGGAGGGCGGCGGCAGCGGGGGCGGTGAGGTAGGGGTCGTCAGCCGGCATCGTCCGCATGCTGGCATTAGTTGATTCTCGTGTCAACATTGACAATGTAGTTGATCGAGACGATGATCGGTCTCGGCAGCGGCGGGCGGGGCTTGCCCCCGCCCGTGTCCCGAGGAGCCCACGCCCATGACCCCCACCACCGCCCCCGGCCTCGACCAGGTAGTCGCCGCCACCACCCGCCTCTCCCACGTCGACGGCGAGCGCGGCGAGCTGCTCATCGCCGGCTTCCCGGTCGAGGAGCTCGCTCCCCACGCCACCTTCGAGCAGGTCGCGCACCTGCTGTGGCACGGCGAGCTGCCCGACGCCCCCGCCCTCGAGCGGCTGCGCGCCGAGCTCGCCGCCGCCCGCGCGCTTCCTGCCGCCACCGTCGAGCTGCTGCGCGCCGCCGCCGCCGCCGGCGTGCCGCCGATGGACGCCCTGCGCATGGGCGCCGCCTCGTTGTCGCTGGGAGCGCCGCCCACCGAAGACGCGGAGGCAGCGGCGCGGCGGCTGGTCGGCGCCTTCCCGGCGCTGGTCGCCGCCTCCTGGCGGCTCGGCCAGGGGAGCGAGCCGTTACCACCGCGGCCCGAGCTCGGCCACGCGGCGGCTTTCCTCTGGCTGCTGGAGGGGGTGGAGGCGACGCCCGAGCGGACGCGCGCCCTCGACACCTACCTCTGCACCGTCGTCGACCACGGCCTCAACGCCTCCACCTTCGCCGCCCGCGTCGTCGTCTCCACCGGCTCCGACCTGGTGTCGGCGATCACCGCCGCCGTCGGCGCCCTCAAGGGACCGCTGCACGGCGGCGCCCCGGGACCCGCCCTCGACACGGTGTTCGCCATCGGCAGCGCCGAGCGCGCCGAGCCGGTGCTGCGCGAGAAGCTCGCCCGCGGCGAGCGGCTGATGGGCTTCGGCCACCGCATCTATCGGGTGCGCGATCCGCGCGCCGACGTGTTGGGCGCCGCCGCCGAGCGCTTCTATGGCGAGGGCGGCGACGCACAGCTCTACGCGCTCGCCCGCCACGTCGAGGCGACGGCGCTACGGCTGCTGCGCGAGAAGAAGCCCGATCGTCGGCTCGACACCAACGTCGAGTTCTACACCGCCCTGCTGCTGCACGGGCTGGGGCTGCCGACGGCGCTCTTCACCCCCACCTTCGCCGTCGGCCGGGTGGCGGGCTGGACCGCCCACTGTCTCGAGCAGCTACGCGAGGGTCGCCTCATCCGGCCGCAGGCCGAATACGTCGGCCCTCGCGGCCGCCGCTGGCCCGGCCGCGGCTAGCCCCAGGCAACCTCGTCGCCGACGCAAATCGGGCCGCCCACCAGCACCTGCGCGAAGGCGCCGCCGCGCCAATCGGGCCACATCGAGGCCCGCAGGCCGGCGAGCGCTTCGTCCATGCGCTCGCAGGGCTTGGTCTCGCCGGCGATGCGCAGCACGCAGGCGCCGAGGCGCAGCTCCCGCCCGCGGCTGCCGGCGAGCGGCAGGCCGCGCACCACCAGGTTGGCTCGCCGGCCGGCGCTCGGCAGCGCGCCGCCGAGCTCCTTCATCATCGCCGCCCAGACTTCCTCCTCGAGCAGCGTCACCTGCCGCCGCCCGCCCTGGTCGGCATTGCCCACCAGGCCGCGGCCGGCCACCAGCTCGGCGGCGAGCGCGGCGTCCATGGGCCCGCGCCGAGCGCGCTTGATCCAGATGGCGGCGAGAGTAGAGCTCATGGCGGGCGCGACTCTAGCGGGCTTGCGGGGCAGGAGCGGAGCCTGTCTCCGCACGGGGATCTGGTCCCACTGGTTCGCGAACCAGCGCCGCCGCTCCTAGAATCGCCGCTGGCATGGCGGGCCCGATCTACCGCTTCGGCCCCTTCGCCCTCGACCCCGGCGCCTACCGGCTGCTGCGCGAGGACGAGGTGGTACCGCTTTCGCCCCAACCGCTCGACTTGCTCGCCTTCTTCGTCCGCCGCGGCTCGACGCTGGCGACCAAGGAGCAGCTCCTCGCCGCGGTCTGGCCCGACACCGCCGTCACCGACAACGCGCTGGCGCAAGCGATCTCCGAGCTGCGTCGCGCTCTCGGCGACGAGGTGGCGAAGCCGACCTACATCCAGACCGTGCCCCGCCGCGGCTATCGCTTCGTCGCCCCGGTGACCGTCGTCGAGCCCGGCCCCGAGCGGACGGCGCGCGTCCGTGGGCGCGAGACGTCGAGCCTCGAGGCGCAACGCGCCTACAGCGAAGGGCGCCTGCGGTTGGAGTCGCTCGACGAGGCCGACGCCAACGCCGCGCTCGCCGATTTCCAGCGGGCGATCGAGCTCGACCCCGACTTCGCCGCCGCCTACGTCGGCCTCGCCAACGCGCACTTCTGGCTCTTCGAGCAGTCGCGCTACAAGCTCGACCCCGATCAGGAGCGGCTGGCTACCGCGATCGAGCGGGCGCGCTGCGCCATCGCGCTCGACGAGGGGCTCGCCGAGGCGCACGCGACGCTCTCCTATCTGCTCGCCGGGGCCGGCCAGGCGGAGGAGGCGCAGGCCGCGGCGCGTCGTGCCGTCGCCCTCGAGCCCGATGTCTGGGCGCACCACTTCCGGCTCGGCAACGCGAGCTGGGGCGAGGCGCGGCTGGTCGCCCTCAAGCAGGCGCTGGCGCTCTATCCGGACTTCCCCTTCGCTCACATACAGATCGCCATGGTGCACGTGGCGCGGCAGGAGCTGGGCTTCGCCGAGCAGGCCCTGCGCGCCGGCATCGCGGTGCGCGAGCGGCAGGGCGGTCGCCGCAGCCGCTTCCCAGCCAACGGGCTGCACTGGCTGCTCGGGCTGCTGCGGCTGCGCAGCGGCGACGCCGCAGGGGCAATCGCCGAGCTCGATCGCGAGCTGGCCTGGGGCCAGGCCCAGCTCTATGCCCGCGAATACGCCACGGCGGCGCTCGTGGCGCGCGGCTTTGCCCTGATGCAGCAGGAACGCCTCGACGAGGCGGTCGCCTCCTTCGCGCGCGCCCTCGAGGTGCATGCGAGCGAGACCCGCGCGCGACTCGGCCTCGTGCTCGCCCAGCGGCGCCGGCATCTCCATGCCGAGGCCGAGGACGAGCTGGTGATCGCGCAAGGCGAGATCGCGGCGCTGCAGGCCCGCGGACGCACGGCCGATGCGGCGATGCATACCGCGGCCGTGCTCGCGATCGATGGCGAGCTCGATGCCGCGGTTCGCACTCTCGACGCGATGCTCGCCGAGGCGCCCCCGGGGCCGACCGGGTGGAGCATCCCGATCGAGCCGCTGGCGGCGAGGCTCCTGGCGCGGCCGCGCTTCGCCACGGTGCTGACGCGGCTCGCGGCCCGCGCCCGCTGATCGGGTCCCGCCGGCGAGTGCCGCCGAGCGCCGCCGAGCGCTCATCGTTGCTCAACGATCGCTCAGTCGCGAGTCACGACTCGGCGGCGACGGCACCCTAGCCTGCGCAGGCGAAGAGGAGCCGCCGTGCAGCCGCCCGCCCGCCGAGATGTTCGACACCCAGCAAGCCGGCGCGTCGCCGGCGAGGAGGCTCTATGGAGGACGCTGATCGTTCCCGCCCCTACGCGCCATGGCTCTGGTCGCTGCTGGCGCTCTTCGCTCTGCGCGTGCTCGGTCAGGTGCTCGTCGCCTTCGCGGGCGTGCGCTTCTTGCCACCGACGGAGCAGTGGATGTCGGGGCTGCTGCCCTACCGCTGGCTGCTGCCCTCGCAGCTCCTGATCCTGGTGCTGCTCGGCAAGGTGGCGGCCGACTTCAGCCGCGGCCGCGGTCTCTTCGTCGCGCCGCGGCGATCGTTCGCCCGCGTAGCGCCAGGGCTGGGCTGGCTGTATCTCGGCTCGATGGTCGTGCGCTACGTGGCGAGCATGAGCATCCACCCGGAACGGCGCTGGTTCGGCCAGACCATCCCCATCGCCTTCCATTGCGTGCTCGCCACCTTCGTCATCCTCTTCGGTCGCTATCACCGCGAGGCCTTCGCGCCGGGAGGTCGGGCACCTTTACGGGTGAGGAAGGTGGCGCGCGCGGCAGGCGGGCTGCTGCTGCTGGTGACGCTCCTGCTCGGGGTCGCCGGCTGCACCGCGGCGCGCCGCCGCCACCGCGCGGCGATGCTCAACGCGCCCTGCACCGTCAGCTCGGAGCTGCTGGGAAGCTGGCGAGGTCAGCCTTGGACGCAGCTCGACCCCGGCTCGTTCCACTACCGCTTCGAGTGCAACTCCAGGTACGTGCTGTCGGCTCAGCCGCCGAAGGGAGCCAGGTGATGAGCGCGCGAGCAGCCCGGCATCCGCTCCTGGCGGTCTGCGCCCTGACGCTGCTGCTGCACCAGGCTTGCTTCAGCGTGCGGCCCTCGAGAACGCAATATCGGCCGTGGGACGCGAAGGTGATCGCCAAGGCCGAGCGGGTGCGCGTGGAGATGGTGGACAAGAGCGTGCTCGAGCTCGTCGAGGTGACCCTGGAAGAAAGTGCGCAGGGCACCGTGCTGCGTGGCACCCTCGTCGACGACAGGGGCCACAGCCTCGGCGCGGTCGTGCTCCCGGCCATCCAGGTGTCGCAGCTCGAAACCCGGCGGCTCGAGGGCCTACGGGTGGTAGCCAAGATCGGCGCTTGGGTGGGAATCGCCGTCGTGGGTGCCTTCGTCCTGCTGGTCCTCGCGGTGGTGTGCATGTTTGGCAGGTGCCCCAACCCGCAACCAACTCTGGGGGACGTGGGCGCCCTCCGATCGGAGCGGCGCGCTTTCCTGTGGAGGCTTCGCGACCTCGGTGTGATTGGCGCAGCACCAGCAGCGACACCTCCGGCGGTACGAGGAAGCGCACCGGCAGGATGCTGGTCCCCAGGCCGGGGGTGACGAAGAGGTGCCGGCCGCCCTCGACCACGTGGCCGATGGCGTAGCGCTGCCCGTAGCGCGAGGGCACGATGAGGCGGCCGGCGAGGGGCAGGTAGACCTGCCCGCCATGGGTGTGCGCCGCCACCAGCAGGGCGAAGCGATCGGGGAGGAGCGGGAAGAGGTCGGGGTTGTGGGTGAAGCCCAGGGCGGTGGCGCCAGCGGGGACGGCGGCGAGGGCGCGGTCGGGCCGCGGATGGCCGCTCCACTGGTCGCCGATGCCGACCAGCCAGAATGAGCAACCACCGAAGCGCACCTCGCGCGCCCGGTCGTCGAGGGTGGGGATGCCGGCGCCGGCGAGCGCTGCTGCCACGCGGCGGCCGTCGAGCCACCAGTCGTGGTTGCCGAGCACGGCGAAGGTGGGCACGTGGCGCGGCAGCGGCGCCAGGCCGCGGGCGATGGTCTCCGGTGGCACCACCGTGCCGCCCATCACTCCCTGAATGACGAAGTCGCCGGGGAGCAGCACGAGGTGCGGCCGCAGGCCGACGATGGCCGCGACGATCGCCGGCAGCTTGCCGACGCCGTAGTGAGGCGAGCCGATGTGGAGGTCGCCGGCGACCGCCACCCGCAGGCCGTCGCAGCTGCCCGGCCAGCGCGGCAGCGCCAGCTCGTAGCTGCGGGTAGTGAGCCGCCCGGGCTCCCAGAAAACGGCCCAGGCGGCGAGCAGGGCGGCGACGGCGAACAGCGTCACCAGCACGCGCCGTGCGATGCGGAGGCGGCGCCGGTGACGGGCGAAGCCGCCCGTGGGATCGGCTGGCCGGGTGGTCGGCGCGTCCATCGCTCGCTGCCGTGGCGCGGCCGCTAGACGGGTGCCGCCGCGCGCCGTGGTCGCTGCGCCAGCAGGTGGAGCAAGACTCCGGCGAGCAGCAGGTACCAGCCGAAGCTGCTGGCGAGGCCGCGCAGAAAGGGATCGCCATGTTCGGTGGCGAAGCCGAGCAGGAAGAGCACCGGCGAGCAGGTGACGAGCAGTGAGGCGGCAGCCTGCAGGTGCGGGCGTGCAGGGGGCACTGAGGCCAGGTGGGCGCCCATGAGGAGCTGCGCCAAGCTTGCGGCCAGCAGGTAGAGGTGGCGCGAGCGGAAGAAGACGTGGTGCGCCAGGTCGGGGGTCGGCACGCCTCGAAAGCCGAGGCGCATGTACATCCCGGTGGCGAGGAAGACCACCATTGTCGCCCAGCCGGCGTAGCGGTGGAGCGTGCTCCAGCGCGAGCGCGCGGTCAGCTCCACACGCTCACACGCACTTGGCGGCGCGCAGCTGCCAACCGAAGCGTTCGCGTCCTCGTGCGCGCATCGCGGCGGCAGCATACTGCGCCGCCGCGCGGCGTGTGAAACCGCCGACAGCCGGACCGCCGCTGGCGGGCTATCCTGGCGGTGAGCGATGAGGATTCGGACGCTGCGCGCGCCACTTCACACCAGAACGTTGCTGCTCGCCGCCGTGCTGGCGGCCTCGTCGGCCGCGCGGCTCGCCGCCCAGGCCCAGGCCAACGGCCCGCTGCCCGGGCCGCTGCCGCTCTTCCCGGCCGACAACTGGTGGAACCACGACGTCAGCGCGGCGCCGCTCGATCCCGGCAGCGCCGCCTTCATCGACTACATCGGCCGCACCAGCTCGCTGCACCCCGACTTCGGCGGCGACGTCGAGCCGGGCAATGCCGCGAACCCCGAGAGCTACGGCTTCCCCTACGCCAGCGTGCCCGGCGGCCAGCCGCTGGTGCCGGTCACCTTCGTCGAGTTCGGCGACGAGAGCGACGCCGGCGCCCCCGGCCGCCCGACGGGCTACCCCATCCCCAGCGAGGCGAAGGCCCAGCCGCACTGGATCGAGGGGGGCTGGGCGGGCGACGACGGCCGCGCCGACGGTGACCGCCATCTGCTCATCGTCGACCGCGACAATCGGCTGCTCTACGAGCTCTACCACGTGGCCTGGACGGGCGGCCGCTGGGAGGCCGGCTCCGGCGCCGTCTTCAAGCTCACCACCAACGACCGCCGCACCGAGGGGTGGACGAGCGCCGACGCCGCCGGCCTCGCCATCTTCCCCGGTCTCGTGCGCTACGACGAGGTGTTCGGGCCCGATCCCATCCGCCACGCCTTTCGCCTCACCGTGCGGCGCACCAACGGCCACGTCTGGCCGGCCTCGCACACGGCGGGCGGCTCGCCCGGCGCGCTGCCCCTGGGGGCGCGGCTGCGGCTCAAGGCGAGCAAGGACATCTCGGGCTTTCCGGCGTACGTGCAGAAGATCTTCCAGGCGATGAAGACCTACGGCGTGCTGGTAGCCGACAACGGCAGCGACGGCTACGTGCAGGGCACCTACGACCGCCGCTGGGACAACGACGTCCTCAACCCCGCCTTCGCCGCCCTCGAGATCGGCGATTTCGAGGTGGTGAAGCTGGGGTGGAATCCGAGCGGGGGAGGAGGGGGCGGCGGCGGTGGCGGCTTCCATCCGCTGCCGCTCTGCCATCTGCTCGACACCAGGGCTCGCCCTGGCGAGGGCGGCGGCCCGCCGCTGGCACCCAACGGTCCGCGCACGCTGCTTGCGGTGGGTCGCTGCGGCGTGCCCGCGGGCGCGCAGGCCATCGCCGCCAACGTCTCGGTGCTGCAGGCAAAGCGCCCGGGAACATTGCAGCTCTATGCCGAGGGCGCGACGCCGGGGTCCGGTCTCGAGCTCGGCTTCCGGAGTGGTCGCTCGCGCTTCAACGGCCAGCGCGTGCCGCTCGCGGGCGACGGTGCCTTCACCGCCCGCGCGGTCACGACTCGCGCGGTGCAGCTGTTGGTCGACGTCGTCGGCTATTGGTAGCCGGGCGACTCGCCCGGCACCCGCTTCGTCACAGCGCGCGGCCAGCGACGTGGGGCCTCGCGACCGCGAAGCGACCGACTGCTGAGGGAGTCCTCCGCCAGCTTCCGCGTTAGCTAACAAGCCCCCTCTGGGGCCTCCCAAAGGAGGACGCCATGAAAGGCTACGCACACCCCGAGACCCTGGTCGACACCCCCTGGCTCGCCGCCCATCTCGACGATCCCAAGGTGCGCGTCGTCGAGGTCGACGTCGACACCAAGGCCTTCGAGGAGGGGCACGCGCCGGGCGCCGTCGGCTGGAACTGGCAGACCCAACTCTGCGACACGGTGACGCGCGACATCATCCCGCGGGCCGGGGTGGAGCGGCTGCTCGCCGAGTCGGGGATCGCCAACGACACCACCATCGTGCTCTACGGCGACAACAACAACTGGTTCGCCTGCTGGGCCTTCTGGCAGCTCAAGGTCTACGGCCATCGCGACGTGCGGCTCCTCGACGGCGGGCGCAAGAAGTGGCTGGCCGAGGGCCGGCCGCTGACCACCGCGCCGACGGCGGCGGCGCCGGCCCGCTACCGGGCGCCGGAGCCGGACTCCTCGCTGCGCGCTTTCCTCCACGAGGTGCGGGCCCACCATGCGAGCGACGCGTGGGCGCTGGTCGACGTGCGCTCGCCCGACGAATACAGCGGCAAGCTGCTGTCGCCGCCGGGCCTGGCGGAGACCTGCCAGCGCGGCGGCCACATCCCGCGGGCGCGCAGCATCCCGTGGGGGAAGAACTGCGCCGACGACGGCACCTTCAAGAGCGCCGCCGACCTGCGGGCGCTCTACGAGGGGGCCGGCGTCACCCGCGACAAGGGGGTCATCGCCTACTGCCGCATCGGCGAGCGCTCGAGCCTCTCCTGGTACGCGCTCAAGTACCTGCTCGGCTACCCGACGGTGCAGAACTACGACGGCTCGTGGACCGAGTGGGGCAACCTGGTGAGCGCGCCGGTGGCGCGGGGCGAGCAGCCATGAGCTACGAGATGCGAACCCGCGAGGAGACCGTGGGCCGCTTCCGCGTCAGGTTGACCTCGTACCGAACAAGCGGCGGCTTCGCCTGCGTGGCCGACAACGTCGACCCCGGCGCCAACATCGCCCGCGCCCAGGCGGGGAGCCGGGAGCAGGCCGAGGCGATGGCGCTGGCGCGGGCGAAGGAGCGGCTCGACCGTACGCGCGAGGTTCCGGTGTAGGAACCCTCAGAACGAGCTGCGCGCGTCGGTGGTGCCTACGGCACGCAGCTGGCCGGCACTTCCACGTTGTCAGCGTTCAACTCGCGCACCCAGAGGGCCTGCGCGCGGCGCAGGGCCTGGCTGATTCGACAGTGACTGACGCGCGCCGCTTGTTGAGGCTTGCCTTCCCAACGCGCCGACACGGCTTGGCAGTCGGCGTCCGCAAACGAAGCCCAGGCGGACTGCGCGGCTTCGAGCGCCTTTAGCTCGCCGGGCGCGGCAGCGAACTGGGTGCGCAGGTCGGCCAGCAGGCGCGCCAGCTCGCCGTCGGCCTCGGTGCGGGCTTTCGCGTAGCATGAGGTGAAGCCCTCGAGCGAGTTGGCTCCCTTTGAGCAGGACTCGAGTCGTTTCAGCAGGGAGCAGCCGGGGATGCCGGCGTTCTCCTCCACGGGGGCGGCGCTGGCGGCCGCGTTCGCCGGCCCCGCATTCGGATCGACACTCGGGGTCGGCTGGGCTTCGAGAAGCCCGGTACGGTCGGTCACCACGCCGTCGACCACCAGGACGTCGATCTCGTCCAGGGCGCCGAGATCGCGCGTCGGGTCGTGGGCGAGCGCCAGGAGGTCGGCTCGACACCCGGGGGCCAGGCAGCCCACGTCGCGCCAGCCGAACGCCTCGCCATAGTTCGTGGTCGCTGCAGCGATCGCTTGCCGCGGCGTGAGGCCGACGCGGACGAGGAGCTCGAGCTCGTGGTGGAGCGAGATCCCCGGCATCGTTCCGAAGGCCGACGTGCCGCTGCCGGCGAGATAGCGGGCGCCGGCGGCGGCGTAGCGCCGTTCGAGCGACAGCAGTGCCGTCGAGAGCTCGGGCGGAAACGCGTCCGCCGTCGTATCGAGGTTTCCCGGACGAGCCTCGCTTCGCGGCCGCTCGCCGGTGGTTCGGTCGGCCGGCAGGTGAATGTCCGCCGGATCGAGGATGCGCGCCGCCGGGTAGAGCCAGGGGTTCTTGTGACCGGGCAGGTCGAGGTAGTCCATCGCCATCGTCGGCATCAACGCCGTCGACGAGGCGCCCAGCCGCTGCGCCCAGCGCCCGGCCTCCGGCGACTCGGCCAGAGTCGAGCTCAGCTTCTTGTAGTACTCGAGCTTCACCGGACCGAAGGGATCGGCGGCCACGGCGCGGCGAAGGTCCACCGGCGCCGTCGGCAGCGAATAGCGGCTGGTGTGAACGACGGCTTGCACTCCCAGGGCGAGTGCCTGCTCGTAGGAGGTCTCGCCGAGCTCGCCGATGGTCGCCAGGCTGAGCTCGCGGGCGTGCTCGACGGCGGCCGCGACGCCTGCCGGCGGCAGCGTGTAGTACAGCAGCAGCACGCGCACGTCGTGGGCAGCGAGCTGGTCGATCTGCTGGCGCACGGCGGCGCGGATGTCGGCCGGCTTGGGTCCGGGGGCAAAGCCCACCATCCCGAAGTGGACGACGTTGGGCCGTGGGCGGGCCTCCATCGCCAGAGTGCCGCGCCGGGGACCGTCGACGCCGATGATCGAGGTGACGCCGGAGTAGAGATACGCCCGCGCCTGCGCCGGGCTGTTCATGCCGGCGAAGCCGTCGATCAGGCCCGGAACCAGATACTTACCCTTGCCGTCGATCACCCGTGCGGCGGCCGGTATGTCGACCTCGTCGCGGCGTCCGACGGCGCGAATCCGGCCGTCGACGATCAGCACCACCGAGTCGGGCAGGTCTCGCGTGCCGCTGCCCCGTGACTCGAGATCGACGACTGTCGCACCGACGATCGCCACCGGCTCGGCGCCGCTCGCCGCGTGGGCAATCGGCCCACCGAGAGCGAGCCAGAGAGTGACCAGGCGTAGGAAGCGACTCCGGATCATGACGACCTCCGTTCGGTGAGCTGGGCAGCATGCCACGCATTGAATGAGCCAGCAAAGGCATTACTTGTACGCATTGCTCATACCTGGAGTTTCTTGTACCGGTATCGCTGGTACCGCGGTCATCACGTTCCTCCTCGGGCGTGATTTGTCGCCCGGGTCGGCGTCGCCTGTCTTGGCCACTCTCTCCTGGCCGCGAGCGCCGGGTCCTTAGGGACTGCTGAGGAAACGCTGAGGGCGGCGGAGGCGGCGGTGGCCCGCACGCCACGCGGGCATCATCGAACGCTCCGGGTTCCATAGCGACGACGGTGCCGTGCCCCCGGTAGCTTGGCGGCAGGCGGACGCGCAACGCGGCCGCCGCAACCGGGGAGAGATCACATGGGACGCACGAACTGGATCACCGCACTGGTCGCCGCTGGCGCGCTCGTCGCCAGCGCGCGCAGCGCCGGCGCGCAGGAGCAGCCTTGGCGCCTCCGCATCGGCCCGTCCTCGGTGAGGTCCAGCCACGATCTGCTGATGTGGAATGTGTGGTTGGGCTTCGGCGCCGACCTCGAGTACCGGCTGTCGCCGCGGCTGGGCGTGGATGTCGGCGTGCTCACCGCCAACGTGCAGGATCCCGGGTTCGACTTCTTCGGCATCGACGTCGATACCGAGCTGCGCATCACACCGGTGGTGGCGCGGCTGAACGTGCACCTGACGCCCGACAGCCCTGTCGACTTGCACGTCGCGCCGGTCGCCGCCTGGGTCAAGACCGGCGAGGCCACGGTGCACACGCGCGTCGACCTGTTCGGCGACGTCGACGAGAAAACGGTGCGGGTGCCGGTCGACGACCAGCTCGTCTGGGGAGCGGCGCTCGGCTTCGACGTGCCGCTTCGTGGCTCCTCGTACTTGACGTTCGAGGCCACCTATCTGGACCTGGACCTGGACCTGGACCTGCGCGACCCGCACGACAGGCAGGTCGGGTTCTGGCACCTCGATCCGCTGTTCGTACAGGTCGGCTACGGCGTGCGCTTCTGACGGCGACGCTCTAGCGGGTCGCCCAATGACCCCAGCGGGCGGATTTGATCCGGCCTCCAGGGTCACCGGCCGACCCTCATCTGTCCAGTGCCGTCGCGCAGATGGTTGAATTCGTTGGGGCGAGCCGAGAAACCGCCGCCAGGCTCGCTCCTTGCTCAAACGCCCACGGTCATTCCTGCGTTTCGTCCGCACATTCCAATCATTGGGGGAGCAGAAGTGATGCGAAAGCTACTGGTGGCGGCAACGGTGGCAGTGGCGGTCATGGTCCTCGGGAGCGCCGGAGGGGCGCGAGCAGCAGAGCGCGAGAGCCCGCGTTGGCCGACCCTGCGCGAGCAGATGCAGCGTGACCGCGTCGAGCGTGGCACCGAGCTCGAGAAGCTGATCAGCGAGAACCAGGACTTTACCCTGCTCGACCCGCGCGAGGCCGAGGACAGGCTCGGCGTCCCGCTCTGGCTGCGCGTGCACTGGCGCAAGGCCCACCCTGAGCTGCGCTACGACTTCCGCGATCCCACCCACGGCTATCCGCTGGTGCTCAAGGAAGTGGCGGAGTGGATGAAGACCCACCCCAACTTCGACCAGAGCCGGGTCGAGCCCGAGCTCGAGACCAAGACCTATGCGGCGGGCGCCAACGTGCGGCTCTCGGGAGCGCAGAGCAACCCGCGCAGCGAGTCCGACATCCGCGTCAACTACTGGAACACCAGCAAGGTCATCGGCGCCTCCAACAACATCGGTGGCAGCGGCCAGCAGGCGCAGTGGTTCTCCAGCGACGGCGGCGCCAGCTGGAGCCAGAGCAGCCTGCCGCTCGCCAGCGGCGACTCCTTCCACTCCGATCCCACCGTCGACTGGACCTCCGACGGCACCGCCTGGTCGACCACCATCGGCATCAACTCGGCGGGCACGGTGCTCAAGATGCGGGCCTATAGGTCGACCGACGGCGGCGCCACCTGGACCCTCGACAACACCTTCTCGGGGACCCAGAGCTCGGCCGACAAGCAGATGATGTGGACCGACCACAGCGCCTCCTCGTCGTTCAAGGACTCGATCTACGCCATCTGGCACAACGGCAACCCGGTGTTCTTCAATCGCCGCCGCGCCGGCTCCTGGCTCGCCAGCCCGGTGCAGATCAGTGGCAGCGAGACCACCGGCACCGGCATCGGCGCCGACGTCAAGACCAACAGCGCCGGTGAGGTCTTCGCCATGTGGCCCGACACCGGCTCGAGCAAGCTCTACCTCACCAAGTCCACCGATGGCGGCGGCACGTGGGGGGCGCGGACCACCGTCGCCACCACCTTCGACAGCTTCGACATCGGCGTACCGTCCTTCAACAACCGCCGCATGCTGATCTACGTCGCGGTCGGCACCTACAAGGCGGGCACCAAGAACAACGTCTACACGGTGTGGAACGACCTCTCGGGTGCCAGCGGCTGCACCGCTCCCGCCAACGAGCCCGGCTCCAGCACCACGTCGAGCTGCAAGAGTCGCATCTGGTTCGCCCGCTCGACCGACGGCGGCGCCACCTGGGGCGCCAAGGTGAAGATCAACGACCAGTCCGGCCTCAACGACCAGTTCAACCCCTGGCTGGCGGTCGACGAGACCAACGGCAAGATCGCCGTCATGTACTACGACACCGTCAACGACGCCGGCCGCAAGAAGGTGGACGTCTACTACCAGTCGTCGAGCAACGACGGCAGCACCTGGTCGACGCCCCTCAAGGTCACCACGGCGACGACCGACGAAACGGCCGCCGGCGCCGATTCCGGCAACCAGT
>DASYUP010000322.1:0-4985 GCA_036001185.1 Thermoanaerobaculia bacterium | reverse complement strand
TGCGGCAGCCCGCGTCCTCGAGCAGCTGCTCAACCTGCGATAGGTCGGACGGTTTGACGAAGATGTCGAAGTCCTTGGTGTAACGCTCGATGCCGGTGTAGCGGGCGAGCGCGTAAGCGCCGCCGACCAGGAAGGGGGCGCCGGCCCTGTCGAGCGCCGCCAGCATCCGGCAGTAGAACGCCTGGGTCTCCTCGGACAGCGCCAGCGCGGCGAGATCGGACGTCGGCTCGCTCATTTCGGGCCGTTGCTCAGCAAGGCACGTGCCGTAGCCGGATGGCTCGTCGTTTGCAGCCGCCGACGGGCGATGAGGGTTTACACCCCTTCCGGCGAGGCGCCATTGGGCGCCGAACGCAGGCCCCGCACTGGATTCGGCGAGGTGCCAGCGCTCCGCACGCACGCTCTTCTGCGGCGGCTGGTGGGGGAGGGCGCCTCGGCGCTACGAGTGATGGTGCTCGCCGCCCATCCGGACGACGAGACGCTGGGCGCCGCGGGGCTCCTGTCGCGGCTCCGCGACCCCTGGGTCGTCTGCCTCACCGACGGCTCGCCGCGCGATCAGCGCTTCGTGCCCGCGGGTGCGCCGGTGAGCCGTTCGGGCTACGCCAAGCGCCGCCGGCACGAGCTGGGCGCGGCTCTCGGGCTGGCCGGAGTGGGGGCGGACCGCGTGCTCCACCTCGACGTGCCCGACCAGGCCGCCGCGCTGGCCATTCTCAAGCTGGTCAAGCGGCTCGCCATCCTCATGCGCGGGCTGCGGCCGCACCTGCTGATCACCCACGGCTACGAGGGCGGGCATCCCGACCATGACACCGCGGCGCTGGCGGGCCGTCTCGCGGCCGAGCGTCTGGAGCGCGAAGACGGTTCGGCTCCGGCGCTGGCGGAGATGCTCTCGTACCACTTGCACGACGATCGTCTGGTCGCCGATCGCTTCCTGCCCGCCGCCACCGATCGCTGGACAGTGCTGCTGCGGCTCACCCCGCGCGAGCGGCGGCTGCGGCACCAGATGCTCGCCTGTCACGCGACGCAGAGCGCCACCCTCGGCTCGCTTCCTGAGCGCCCATGGGAGCGCTATCGCCCGGCCCCCCTCTACGACTTCCTCGCCGCTCCCCACGCCGGTCCGCTGCTCTACGAACGTCACGGCTTCGCGCTCACCGGCGAGCGCTGGCGCGAGCTGGCGCGTGAAGCGCTGCGCGACGAGTCAGCCAGCCAGGCGCTTCGCGCCCCGGCGTCGAGCGAGGCGAAGCAGTCGATCTCCTGAGGAGGGTTCCAGCCGATGCGTGTCGCCGCCGTAGCCGACCTCCACTGCTCGCGCACTTCGGAAGGCGCCTTCAGGCCCCTCTTCGCCGCCGCCCGCGAGGCCGCCGACGTGCTGCTGCTGTGCGGCGACCTCACCGACTTCGGGCTGCCGGAGGAGGCCCAGCTGCTGGTCGGCGAGATCGCCGCCGCCGCCGGGATGCCGATCGTCGGCGTGCTGGGCAATCACGACTACGAAGCAGGCAAGGAACAGGAGGTGCGACGGATCCTCTCCGATGCCGGGGCGTTGATGCTCGATGGCGACTCCTGCGAGATCGATGGCGTCGGCTTTGCCGGCATCAAGGGCTTCGCCGGCGGCTTCGGCCGCGGGGCGCTGGGCGCCTGGGGCGAGCCGGCGATCAAGGCCTTCGTCCAGGAGGCCGTCAACGAGGCCATCAAGCTCGAGTCGGCGCTCGCCCGCCTGCGCGCCGAGCGCCGCATCGTCGTCATGCACTACTCGCCGGTGGCGGCCACCGTCGAGGGCGAGCCGCGCGAGATCTTTCCTTACCTCGGCTGCAGCCGGCTCGAGGAGCCGTTGACGCGCTACCCAGCCGACGCCGTCTTTCACGGCCATGCTCACCGCGGCCAGCCCGAGGGGCGCACCCTTGCCGGCGTACCGGTGTTCAACGTCTCCCTGCCCCTGATGCGACGAAGCGATCCGCAGGGACGCCCGTTCCGCGTCTTCGAGGTCTCCGGCAGCGCCAGCGGCGCCGCGGTGCCGCCGGTGGCCGAGGAAGTGGCGTCATGAGGCCGCGCGGGTGCGGCCGGTAGGGGAGGGCGCGGCAGCCGACGGCACGGATCGTGAACCTGCCAGCCCCTTGGACCGGCGGCGGCTAGAAGCAGCACCGCGCGCAGCAACTGACGAGGATGCACTGATGGCCCCACACGACGACAACCGCGGTTTCGAGGGACGCGGCTGGAACGACCGCGAGTGGGACGAGCTCTCTGCCGACGAGCTGGTCGACGACGTCGCCGAGACGGCCGCCGGCGGGAGCCTCCACCGCCGCCCCGCCGAGCTCGGTGACGCTCCCGCCGACGACGAGAGCGGGCACTCCTGGGCGCAATACTTCCACGAGCCGGTGCGCGAGCCCTACGGCAACCCGGCGGGCACCGGCAACTTCCCGCCCTACGGCGGGCGCCGCTTCGCCTACGGACGCGAGAGCAGCGCGCGCAAGAGCTACGGCGAGCTGTACGGCTACGCCGAGCGGGGATTCGGCCACCGCCGCGACAGCTTCTACGCCGCCGCCGACGCCACGCCCTGGTGGGAGAAGCCGATTCGCGACGACGAGCAGCCGGTCAGCGGCTCGGCCGCCGGCGGCTCGGCCGCCGGCGGCGGGCCGCGCGGCAGCAAGCGTTCCGAGGCGCGAATCGAGGAGGAGGTCGTGCAGCGCCTCGAGGCCGACTGGATCGACGCCGCCGACGTCGAGGTGGAGGTTGCCGACGGTGTGGTCACTCTCGCCGGCGAGGTGGAGACGCGAGAGGAGCGGCGCGGTGCGGAGGAGATCGCCGCCGAGGTGGCAGGCGTCGTCGACGTCATCAACCGCTTGCGCGCCCGGCAGCAAGGACGCCGGCCGCCGAGCTAACGTCGATGCGGCGAAACGGGGCGCAGCAGCGGATGGGCCTGTGGGCGTGGGTGCTGGCGCTCGTGCTGCTGGCGCTGCTGGTATGGGCCGCGGGGAGGTGGATGCAGCGGGGACCCCGCCCCGAGCTCGGCGTCACCGGCGGCGACGGCACGCCTGCCCAGCAGCAGCAGCCGCCGGCGGAGCAGCGGGCCGAGCGGCCCTCACCGGAGCTGCCGCAGCCGGCGCCGCCGCCCCCTGCCGGCAGCGAGCAGACCGGCGAGGGAGGCACGCCCAGGCTGCCGGCCGCTCCCGCGCCGCCGCGCTGACCGTCGGTCAGACGCCAAAGGGGAAGGTCTCGGGCTCGCCCGGCTCGACGAGGCGGTCGGCCAGCGGGGTCACCGCCCGCGTCTCGTCGAGCCACACCCACTCGTCGAACTGCACCGGCAGGTAGGCCTCGAAGTAATGGCTCTGCAGCTCGCTCTGCGGGCGATAGATAACGCCGATGGCGCGCTCGAGGCGGGGCTGCAGCAGGGCGTCGCGCAGCGCCGTCGCGCCCGCGTCCCGCAGCGGCAGGAGGAAGTTGCGCACGCTGCTGGCGTGCGCCGCCGCCTCGTAGCTCTCCGGCAGCGCCGGACGCACACGTTTCACGCTGCCCGGCTCGTCCCAGCCATCGGCGGCGTACACCGTCCCGCGATCGGTGCCGAAGCCGATCGTGTAGACCGCGCCGCCGAAACGCTGGCGACAGAGGCGCCCGATGTTGTGCTCGCCGTGCGCGCCCATCTCGGTGGCGGCGGCATCGCCGACGTGCGAGTTGTGGGCCCACACCACGGCCTTCGACCCGCCGCCGTGGAAGTCGAGCAGCGACACCAAGGTGTCGAACATGTGCTGGTCGCGCAGGTTCCACGACTCGCGCGAGCCGTGGTACATCACCCGGTAGTAGCGCTCCGCGTTGGCCACCAGGCGGGCGTTCTGCACCGCGTCGAAGAACCGCTGACCGTCGGCGGCCGCGTATTCGAGGCGCTTGCGCAGCAGCTCGCGAAGAGTGTCGACGACCTGTCGCTCGCAGTCGGCGACGCGCGAGGTGAGGGCGTCGCGGCCGTAGGCCGCAGGATCCCCTTCCCATGGCGACAGGCAGCCATAGCGCTGACGGGCCACCCGCGCCGTTTCCGGGTCGACCTCGTCGAGATAGGTGAGCACGGCCTGCACGGAGTGATACAGGCTGTAGAGGTCGAGACCGTAGAAGCCCACCTGCTCGGCTTCCGGGCGCCCTTCGTCGTAGCGCCGCAGCCAACGCAGCAGGGCGAGGAACTCCTCGTTGCGCCACATCCAGGTGGGAAAGCGGCTGAAGGCCGGCGGCGCGGAGGTGACCGGCGAGCCTCCGCGCAGCCAGCGGTCGACGCGGGCGGCGTCGGGCCAGTCGGCCTCGGCGGCGACGATGCGGAAGCCATGACACGCCACCAGCTCGCGGGTGATCCGCGCCCGCAGGGCGTAGAACTCGGCCGTGCCATGAGTCGCTTCGCCGAGGAGCACCACCCGAGCGTCACCGATGCGACGCAGCAAGGGCCCGAGGTCGAGGGCCTCGACGCCGGCGAAGGACTCGGCGGCTGCGGCCAGCAGGGAGGGGAGCGGGTCGCGTCGTCGAATGGCGGGGGCGGCGGTGGCGTCTGGCCAGCCAGCGGCGCCGATCAGCGGCACGAAGCGCACGGGCCCGAGATCCTCGCGACGCAGCGTGCCATCGGGGCCCCGACGCAAGCGCACCAGGGATTGCTCGTAGGGCGTCGGACCGACGGGCATCACCAGCCGCCCGCCACGCGCCAGCTGCTCCAGCAGCGGTGCGGGGACGATGGGGCCGCCGGCGGCTGCCACCACGGCGTCGTACGGCGCTGCCGCCGGCCAACCCAGTGTGCCGTCGGCATGGATGACGTGCACGTTCTGGATGCCGAGCTCGGCGAGCACGTAGCGCGCGCCGGCGGCCAGGCTGGCGTGGCGCTCGATGGTGTAGACCTCGGCAGCGAGCTTGCCCAGCACCGCAGCGGCGTACCCCGAGCCGGTGCCGATCTCCGGCACCCGGTCGGTGGGACGCAGCTCGAGCGCCTCCGCCATCAGCGCCACGACGTAGGGCTGCGAGATCGTCTG
>DASYUP010000321.1:0-16521 GCA_036001185.1 Thermoanaerobaculia bacterium | reverse complement strand
CGAAAGTGCGCGCTACTCACGCAACCTTCTTCTGTGTCGCGATCCAGGCGTCGATTCGCGCCTCGAGGACGTCCATCGGCAGCGAGCCGGCGCCCAGCACCTCGTCGTGGAAGCCGCGGATGTCGAAGCGGTCGCCGAGCGCCTTCTTGGCGCGGTCGCGGAGCTCGAGGATCTTGAGCTGGCCGATCTTGTAGCCCAGGGCCTGGCCCGGCCAGACGATGTAGCGGTCGGTCTCGTTCTGCACGTCCACCTCGTCGATCGCCGAGTGGTCGTGGAAGAACTGCACCACCTGCTCGCGCGTCCAGTGCTTGTAGTGCAGGCCGGTGTCGACCACCAGCCGGATCGCCCGCAGCATCTCGTCGGTGAGGTGGCCATAGAGGCTGTAGGGATCCTGGTAGAAGCCCACCTCGCGGCCGAGCCGTTCCGAGTAGAGCGCCCAGCCCTCGACGTAGGCGGTGTTGCCCCCCTGCTGGCGGAAGGGCGGCAGCTCGGGCAGCTCCTGCTGGATGGAGATCTGCATGTGGTGGCCGGGGATTCCCTCGTGGTACGCGGTGGTCTCGACGTCGAGCAGCTTGCGGCTGGTCGCCTGCGAGGTGTTGACGTTGACCTTGCCCGGGCGCGAGCCGTCGGGGCTGCCCTGGATGTAGTCGGCGGCGGCGGCGGCGGCGGCGCGGAAGTCCTCCATCGGTACCACCTCGACCTGCGCCTTCGGCAGGCGGCCGAACAGCTTGGGGATCTGCTCGCGCATCTGGTCGATGTACTTCCTGTAGAGGTCGACGATCTGCTCGCCCGACTTGGCCTTGAGCGCCGCATTGGTCTCGAGGGCGGCGTTGAAGCCCTTGAGGTCGGCGTAGCCGAGCTGCTTGGCGATGACCAGCATCTCCCCCTCGATGCGCTTCACCTCGGAGAGGCCGAGCTGGTGGATCTGCTCGGGGGTCATGTCGGTGGTGGTCGAGCTCTTCACGCGGGCGGCGTAGCGGGCGTCGCCGTCGGGCAGCGACCAGACCCCCACGTCGGTACGACCGTTGGGGGCGTACTCCTTGTCGACGAAGGTGGCGAAGCGGGTGTAGGCGGGGAGCACTTGGTCCTTGATGGCGGCCAGCATGGCGGTGCGGATGCGCTCCTTGTCGGCAGTCGAGAACGACTCCGGCAGCTTCTGGAGCGGCATGGCGAAGGGGGACCCCTCGGGCTTCTGGGCGGCGATCCCCTGCGCCTGGGCCGCCACCTTGCCGAGCAGGAACTTGGGCGGCATCAAGTGCTTGCTCATCCCCTCGCGCATCATGGTGATGGTGCCGTCGACCTGCGCCGGGAAGTTCTTCAGGCGGGTGGTGTAGTCGTCGAAGTCCTTGACCGTCTCGAAGGGCAGCAGGCTGGTGAGCTGCGGCGCCTGCAGGTGGATGCCGCCCATCTGGTTGACCGGCATCAGCCAGCCCTCGAAGCGGGCGTTGTCGAGGTTCTCGCGCAGGTCGCGCACCATGAGCGTCTTGTTGAGCGCCTCCTGCTCGGGGAAGCCGGTGGTGTCGATGGCCTCGAAGCGGGTGAGGAGCTCGCGGCTCTTGGCGAGGTCGCGCTGCACCGCGGCGTCGGAGACCTCGCTCGACTTGTCGTTCCAGCGGCGGTCGCCGAGGATGGAGGCGAACTCGGGGTTGGTCGAGAGGTTGTACTCCCACTGCTCGGCGAGCAACGCGGTGAGCGCCTGGCGGCGGGCGGCGAGGTCGCTGACGGCTGCAGCAGGCTTGGTGGCGGCGTGGGCGGCGGCGGGCAGCAGGGCGAGGACGGACAGGACGGCGGCGCCGAGGGCGCGGGACGGACGAACGGCGTGGTTTCTCATCGTCGGCAAGTACGCGGCGAGCGGAGCAAGGTTTCACGCGCGCCGGACCGGACGGGCGGGGACAAGCCCCGCCCCCACACCAGCGACGGATCGCGGCCCTCTCTCGGGTATAGGGGCGGGACTTGTCCCCGCCCGTCCTTCAGGCCGCCGCCGAGGGTAGCTCGAGGTCGACCACCACCGGCAGGTGGTCCGACGCGCGCCGCACCTCACGCCCGCGGGGGATGTCGGTGCGGCAGACCCGCAGGTCGGGCGACACCATAACGTGGTCGAGGCGGACCAGGGGCCGCGTGGCGGGAAAGGTGGCGGCCCGGCCTCCTTCGGGCGGCGCCACCAGCACGGCGTCGACCAGCACCTCCGCCAGCCGGCGGTGCGAATACGAGCCGGGGCGGGTGTTGAGGTCGCCGCAGAGCAGCCGCGGCGGCCGGCAGCGCGGGGCGCCGAGCCAGGCGGGACCGAGCAGCGCCTCCACCTGGGCCCGGCGCTCGCGACGAGTGAGGCCGAGGTGGGTGACCAGCACCTGCACCTCGCGGCCGTCGACGGCCACCGCCAGCCAGGAGATCCCCCGCGGCTCGCGGACGAAGCCCACCTGCAGGTGCGGCAGCAGCCCGCTCGCCACCAGGCGCAGCGGCGCGCGCGAGAGCAGCGCGTTGCCAAAGGTGCCGCCGTGGCGCGCGCGCATCGCCGGCTGGTAGTGCACGCCCATGCCGAGCAGGTCGGCGATCGTCTGCGCCTGCTCATGGTAGCCGCTGCCCGGCTGCCCGGCCTCGAGCTCCTGCAGCGCCACCACGTCGGGCGCCAGGGCGGCCACCACCTCGGCCACTCGCTCGCAGCCCCCCTCGCCGCCGCCCGCGGAGCAGCTCCGCACGTTGTAGGTCATCAGCCGCAGGCGCGCCATAGAGGGCTCGGCGCAGCAAGTCTCGAACCAGTCGCCGGCAGGCCCGCCGCGTCGCCCCGCCCGCTCGGCCTGCGCCCGCCCGGCCCGGGCTCGCCGCCGTTCTTGACAGCGCGCCTAAACGGATGTTTGAATTCCACGTTTCAGCCGTCGCTCCCAATGGCGGCGAGAGGAGACCATGGCCGACCGACCGCCGATCACCAACCCCGACAGCGCCCATACCCGCGAGCGGCTCCTCGATGCCGCCGAGCGGTTGTTCGCCCAGCGGGGCTTCCGTTCCGCCTCCGTACGCGACATCACGCGCGAGTCCTCGTGCAACATCGCCGCCGTCAACTACCACTTCGGCGGCAAGTCCAACCTCTACCGCGAGGTGTTCCTCCGCCGCCTGCGGGCGATCCGCAAGCAGCGCCTCGACAGCATCGAGGCGGCGCTGTCTTCGGCGGGTGAAGAGGCCACCCTCGAGCTGGTCCTCCAGGCCTTCACCTCCGCCTTCGTGGCGCCGCTGGTGGAGGATCCCTCGGGCCGCCTCTGGGTGCTGCTGCTGGCCCAGGAGATGATCGACCCGCAGCTCCCTTCCCCCACCTTCCGCGCCGAGATGATCGAGCCGGTGGAAGCGGCGGTGGTGGAGGCGCTCGCCCGCGTCTGCCCCCAGCTGTCGCGGCCCGACGCGCAGCTCTCCGTGCAATCGCTGGTCGGCCAGCTCGTACACGTCGTCAAGCTGCAGCAGTTCATGCCGGTGAGTGACAGCCGCTGGGAGCTGCCCGAGCTGGTGGCCCATACCGTCCGCTTCACGGTCGCCGGCATCCGCGCCCTGGCGCGCGATCCCGTCGCCGCCGCCTGACCCCGGTGACCACGGTGGTGAGACCCCTGGCGCTGGCCGTCGCGCTCGCCGTCACGGCGCTCGGCTGCGCGCACCTGCAGCCGGCTAGCGAGACGGTGGCATCGGCGCCGGACCGGCCCTGGCAGCCGCCGCCCGAGCTCGTCGCTCCCGCTCCGACGCCGCCGCCGGCGACCTCCCCGGAGAGCGCGGCGGCGGCCGCCGGCATGACCCTGCCGCAGGCGCTCGCCGCTCTCCCCGCCGGCCTGCTCTCGCTGCCGCTGGCGATCGACCTCGCCCTGCGCAGCAGCCCGCGCACGCGCGAGACCTGGATGGCGGCGCGCGCCGCCGCCGCCGAGCTGGGCGTCCAGCGCTCCGAGTGGTACCCGGACGTCAACTTCACCGGCAGCGCCCAGCGACAGAAGGGGACCGTCGGTGGCGGGCAGTTCACCTTCCAGCAGACGACGCTGACTCCCGCTCTCGACCTCGCCTGGCTGCTGCTCGACTTCGGCGGCCGCGCCGCCGACGTGGCGGAGGCGCGCGAGAGCCTGATCGCCGCCAACTTCGCGCACAACCAGGAGCTGCAGGACGTCGTGCTCGACGTCTCGCAGGCCTTCTACCAGTACGTCAGCGCGCGGGCGCTGGCGGAGGCCGCCCGCGCCGACCTCGAAGGGGCGACGGCCAACTTGGATGCCGCCAATCGCCGGCACGACGCCGGCCTCGCCACCGTCGCCGACGTGCTGCAGGCGAAGACCGCGGTCTCCAGTGCGCGGCTCACCCTGCAGGTGGCGGAGGGGCAGATGAACGTCATCCGCGGCGCCCTCGCCACCGCCATGGGCCTGCCCGCCGAGCTGCCCGTCGACGCCGCGCCGCTCGCCGAGGACGTGCCGGTGGTGGCCGCCTCGCAGGGCGTCGAGGAGGCGCTCGCCGGGGCCCTCGGCAGCCGGCCGGAGCTGCAGGCGGCTCGCGCGCGCTCCCGCGCCGCGGCGGAGCGCATCGCCCAGGAGCGCTCGGCGGGGCTGCCCTCGCTGCAGCTCTCGGGCAACGCCAACCGCATCTACTACCGCAGCGTCGACCGCGACCCCGCCAACAACTATGCGGCGCTGCTGCAGGTGCGTGTGCCGCTGTTTTCCGGCTTCGAGCACCACTACGAGGTCGAGCGCGCCCGCGCCGAGGCCGCCGCCGCCGGCGCCCAGGCCGACACCCTCGCCAACGTCGTGCGGCTGCAGGTGTGGAGCAGCTACTACGAGCTGCAGACAGCGGCGCAGCGCTACGCCACGGCGCAGGACCTGCTGGCCGCCGCCGACGAGTCGGCGAAGGTCGCCGGCGGCCGCTACCACGAAGGCGTGGGCAGCATCCTCGACCTGCTGGCGGCGCAGAGCGCGCTCGCCAACGCGCGGGCGCAGAAGATCCTGGCGCGCGCCGACTGGCTGCTGTCCCTCGCCCGCCTGGCCCACGACACCGGGACGCTGGCGGCCGAAGGGCCGGCGGCAACGACTCCCTCCAACTCGACGGGCAATTGAGCACGAACATGAGTCAGCTCCAGAGTCGGCCCCACGCGCACGCCACCTCTCCACCCCGTCATTGCGAGGAGCGCAGCGACGAAGCAATCTCGGCGTCGAGATCGCCACGGCCGCTGCGCGGCCTCGCGATGACAGAACGGGCCCTGCGGGCCCTCGCGGCGACGGCGGGCACCTCTCGTCATTGCGAGCAGCGCAGCGACGAAGCAATCTCGGCGTCGAGATCGCCACGGCCGCTGCGCGGCCTCGCGATGACAGGGGGGCTGGCTCTCATGTTTGCCTCGCTCACGGCCATCGCCTGCGGCAAGGCTGACGCCCCGCCTCCCCGCCCGCCGGTGCCGGTGATGGTCGCCGAGGCGCGGCGTGAGGCGGCGCCGCTCGAGGTCTCCGCCGTCGGCATGGTGGAGGCGAAGTCGACCGTCGAGGTGCGCTCGCGGGTCGGCGGCGAGGTGATGCGGGTGCACTTCCAGGAGGGGGACGAGGTGCACTGCGGCGACGTGCTCTTCACCATGGACCCGCGCCCCTTCCAGACGGCGCTCGCCGAGGCGCAGGCGCTGCTCGCCCGCGACCGCGTGCTGGCCGACAACGCCGCCCGGCAGGCCGCGCGCTACGCCGAGCTGGTGCAGAAGGACTTCGTCACCAAGGAGCAATACGACGCCGCCGAGGCCGAGGCGCGCTCGCAGAAGGCCAACCTGGCAGCGGACGAGGCCGTCGTCGCCGACGCTCGCCTGCAGCTCGACTACGCCACCATCCGTGCCCCGCTCGAGGGGCGCGCCGGCGCCCTCGTCGTGCACACCGGCAGCAACGTCAAGGCCAACGACCAGACGATGGTGGTGCTGCACCAGATGGCCCCCATCGACGTGCGCTTCCCGGTGCCGCAGCAGCAGCTCAACGAGGTGCGTAGCCGCGCCGCCGCCGGCCGCCTCTCGGTGCTGGCGCGCGACAGCGGCGGCGCCGCGCGCTTCGGCCATCTCTCCTTCGTCGACAACGCCATCGACCCCGAGACCGGCACCATCCAGCTCAAGGCGAGCTTCGACAACGCCGATCGCGCGCTGTGGCCGGGGCAGCTCGTGCAGGTGGCGCTCAAGCTGGGCGAGGAGCAGGCGGTGGTGGCGCCCGAAGCGGCGGTACAGTCGGGGCAGCAGGGGGACTACGTCTTCGTGGTCAAGGCCGATCAGACGGTGGAGTCGCGGCCGGTCAAGGTGGCGCGCACTCTCGGCGACCGCGTGGTCATCGCCGAGGGGCTCACCGGCGGCGAGACGGTGGTCACCGACGGCCAGCTACGGCTGGTGCCGGGCGCCAAGGTGACGATCAAGCGGACGCCGCCAAGTCCGCAGAGCGCGTTGCCACCTTCCGCTGGCTCAGAGGTCGCCAGGGGCCGGGCGGGGGCGCCCCCTGCCCCTGGAGGAGCTTCATGAGCCTCTCCGCGATCTTCATCCGCCGCCCGGTGATGACGACGCTCCTCATGGGAGCGCTCCTGCTCTTCGGCCTCGTCGCCTACCGCGGCCTGCCGGTCTCCGACCTCCCCAACGTCGACTGCCCCACCCTCCAGGTGCAGGCGATCTTGCCGGGCGCCAGCCCCGAGACCATGGCCTCGTCCGTGGCGACACCGCTGGAGAAGCAGTTCTCCACCATCGCCGGCCTCTCGCAGATGACCTCATCGAGCACCCAGGGCAGCACCTCGGTCACGCTGCAGTTCGATCTCTCGCGCGACCTCGATGCCGCCGCGCAGGACGTGCAGGCGGCGATCGCCGCGGCCGGCGGCAACCTGCCGGCCGACATGCCCAACCCGCCCACCTACCAGAAGGTCAATCCCGCCGACTCGCCGATCCTCTATCTCGCCCTCACCTCGCCCACGCTGCCGCTGTCGCAGCTCGACGAGTACGCCGAGACGATGATGGCCCAGCGCATCTCCACGGTACCCGGGGTCGCCCAGGTGCAGGTCTACGGCGCCAGCAAGTACGCCGTCCGCGTCCAGCTCGACCCCAACGCGCTCGCTGCGCGAGGCATCGGCATCGACGAGGTGCGCGCCGCCATCGGCAACGCCAACGTCAACCTCCCCACCGGCACCCTCTACGGCAACGAGCGCGCCTTCACCATCGAGTCCGCAGGGCAGCTCACCCACGCCGCCGAGTACCGGCCGCTGGTGGTGGCCTACCGCAACGGCTCGCCGGTGCGGCTGCAGGAGCTCGGCCGCGTGCTCGACAGCGTCGCCAACGACAAGGCGGCCGCCTGGTACATCGATCGGCGGGCGATGGTGCTGGCCGTGCAGCGCCAGCCCGGCACCAACACGGTGCAGGTGGCGGCGGCCGTGCTGGACTTGCTCCCCCGTTTCGACAGCCAGCTGCCGGCGTCGGCCAAGCTCAACGTCTTGTTCGACCGCTCGCAGTCGATCAAGGAGTCGGTCAACGACGTCAAGCTCACTCTCTGGCTCGCGCTGTCGATGGTCGTGCTGGTGATCTTCCTCTTCCTGCGCAACCTCTCGGCGACGGTGATCCCGGCCCTCGCCCTGCCGCTCTCCATCATCGGCACCTTCGCGGTGATGGCGCTGCTCGGCTACAGCGTCGACAACCTGTCCCTGATGGCGCTCACGCTGTCGGTGGGGTTCGTCGTCGACGACGCCATCGTCATGCTGGAGAACGTCGTCCGCCACATGGAGCACGGCGAGAAGCCCTTCGTGGCCGCCCTGCGGGGCTCGCGCGAGATCGGCTTCACCATTCTGTCGATGACGCTGTCGCTCGCCGCGGTGTTCCTGCCGGTACTGTTCATGGGCGGCATCCTCGGCCGCCTCTTCCACGAGTTCGCGGTCACCATCGCCATGGCGGTGCTGATCTCCGGCTTCGTCTCGCTGTCGCTCACCCCCATGCTCTGCAGCCGCTTCCTGCGGCCGCCGTCGGAGGAGCGGCACGGCCGCCTCTACAACTGGTCGGAGCGGCTCTTCGAACGCCTGCGCGACCGCTACGGCCGCGGCCTCGCCTGGTCGCTCGACCACCGGCGGGTCACCATGGCGTTCCTCGCCGTCGCCCTGCTCTTGACCGGCTTCTTCTTCGTCAAGGTGCCGAAGGGATTCCTGCCCAACGAGGACACCGGCTCGATCCTCGCCTTCACGCAGGCCTCCGAGGGGATCTCACCCTTCGCCATGATGCGCCTGCAGCAGCAGGCGGCGGCGATCGTCAAGGCCCACCCGGCGGTCGACAAGTTCATGTCCTTCGCCGGCCGCGGCGGCAACAACGCCGGCACCATCTTCATGCGGCTCAAGCCGCTCGGCACGCGGCCACCGGCCGAGGTGGTGATGGGCGAGCTGCGCCAGCAGCTCTCGGTGATCCCCGGGCTACAGGTGTTCCTGCAGATCCCGCCGCCCATCCGTCTGGGCGGACGCTTCACCCAGGCGCAGTACCAATACACGCTGCAGGGCGCCGACACCAGCGAGCTCTATCGCGCCTCCGGCGAGATGCTGGCGCGGATGAAGGAGCTGCCGGGCTTCCTCGACGTCGACACCGACCTCCACCTCCGGAACCCCCAGGTGCTGGTGAGCATCGATCGCGAGAAGGCGTCGACCTACGGGGTCACTGCCCGTCAGGTGGAGGACGCCCTCTACTCCGCCTACGGCAGCCGCCGCGTCTCTACCATCTTCGCGCCCAACAACGCCTACGACGTGTTGATGGAGCTGCTGCCGGAGTACCAGCGCGACCCCGGCGCCCTGGCTAAGCTCTACGTCACCAGCGGCAGCGGCCAGCTCGTGCCCCTCGCCACCATCGCCAGCTTCCGGCGTACGGTGGGACCCCTCACCGTCGCCCACTCGGGTCAGCTGCCGGCGGTGACGCTGTCGTTCAACCTGGCACCCGGCACCGCGCTCAGCGAGGCGGTCCAGCGCGTCAACGCGCTCGCCCTGCAGGTGCTGCCGGCCACCGTGCAGACCAACTTCCAGGGCACCGCGCAGGCCTTCCAGTCCTCGACGCAGGGGCTCGGCGTGTTGCTGCTGATGTCGATCCTCGTCATCTACATCGTCCTCGGCGTGCTCTACGAGAGCTTCATCCACCCGCTGACCATCCTCTCGGCGCTGCCGCTCGCCGGCTTCGGCGCCCTCGCCACCCTGCTGCTCTTCCGCCAGGAGCTGTCGCTCTACGCCTTCGTTGGTGTCATCATGCTGGTCGGGCTGGTGAAGAAGAACGGCATCATGATGGTCGACTTCGCCATCGAGCGCCGCCACGCCGGCCTCGGCGCGCGCGACGCCATCCACGAGGCGTCGCTGGTGCGCTTCCGGCCGATCATGATGACCACCATGGCAGCCCTCGTCGGCACCCTGCCCATCGCCCTCGGCCTGGGCGCCGGCGCCGAGTCGCGGCGTCCGCTGGGCCTCGCCGTGGTCGGCGGCCTCGTCTTCTCGCAGCTCCTCACCCTCTTCGTCACGCCGGTCTTCTACGTCTACATGGACGGCTTCGAGAAGTGGCTGGCGAAGCGCTTGCCCGGCCTCGCCCACGGCCGGAAGGGCACGGGCGTCGAGGAGGAAGAGGTGGCGACCAAGCCCGGCGTGCCGACGCCGGCGCCGCATCCCGAGCCGGTGGGCGTCCGCGGCTGAGGATCGAGCCATGACGCCATCGCCCGCACCGCGCCAGACCGCCCGCCACCTCGCTGCTGCCCTGCTGGCGCTGGGCAGCCTCGCCCTGCCGGCTGCCGCGCTGGCCCAAGACCAGCGAGCCCAAGAGCAGCGAGCCCAAGAGCAGCGAGCCCAAGGCCAGGAGCTCCCGCCGGTGACGGAGTCGATGGAGGTCGTCGTCGTCACCGTCGAGGTCTGGGTCTACGACAAGGACGACATCCCCATCCGCGGCCTCACTGCCGACAACTTCGAGGTGCTCGAAGACGGCGTCGCGGTGCCCATCAGCCACTTCGCCGAGATCCAGGAGAGCACGGCGCCGGCGCGGCGGCTGCCGCCCATGGTGGCGCCCAGCCAGCCGGGAGCTCCCGCCCCGCCGCCGCCGGCGGCCGACGAGCCGCCGCTCCTGGTCGTCTACTTCGACCATCTCCACCTCACCCTGAGCGGTACGCGGCGCCTGGTCGACGACCTCAAAGGCCTCCTCGCCAGCGGGATCGCACCACCCGAGCGCGTGCTCGTGCTCAGCCAGGGCCTCGACCTCGCCAGCGCCGCGAGCCTGGGATCCACCAAGAAGCAGATCGACGAGGCGTTGACGCGCGTCACCAAGACACCGGCGGTCGCCCGGGTCGACGTGCGGACATCCCTGGCGCGACTGCAGCAGCTCTGGGAGAGCGCCCAGGACCGACCCGACCCCTGTGGCGTCTTCACCCTCGACGCACGAGCCGAGATCGCCGTCTACGCGGCCATGGCCGAGCGCAGCTCCACCACCACCTTGGACAACCTGCGCCGCACCGCGCGGATGCTCACCGCCCTGCCCGGTCCCAAAACGCTGCTCTTCGTCAGCGACGCCATGGAGACGCGGCCGGGAGTGGAGCTCGTCCGCTACGCCACCAACCTCTGCGGCAACTCGATCGATCTCTCCGCGGTCAGCCACATGGGCGACGCCGTGGCGCTCGGCAAGCAGCTCCAAGCCTTCGCCGACGAGGCCAGCCGCAATCGCATCACCGTCTACCCGTTCCAGGCCTCGGGCCTGCAGACCTTCGCCACGATGGGGCCGGAGCAGAGCCGCCTCGAGACCACCGCCACCAGTGGCGTCGACAGCCTGCTCAGGTCGGTGCAGCGCGAAGGGCTGGTCGAGCTCGCCCGCCAGACCGGTGGCTGGGCCGTCTTCGATCGCAACCATTTCGGCAAGGAGTTCGAGCGGCTGGGCACCGACATGACGAGCTACTACTCGCTGGGCTACTCGCCGCGCCAGCCCGGCGTCGCCGCCAGCCACGGCATCGAGGTGCATCTCAAGGGTGAGCTCGCGGAGTACGCGCGGCTGCGCCATCGACTCAGCTATCGCGGCGCCGAACCCGCCAACGCCATGCGCGACCGGCTCGAAGGAGCCATCGCCTTCGGCGCCATGCGCAATCCGCTCGGCGTGCGCATCGCCGCCGGGGTGCTGGGAGAGGCCAACGCCGGCCGCTATGGCATGCCCCTCCACATCCTGGTCCCCGCCGCGGAGATCGCCTTCCTGCCGCAGGGCAAGGGCGAGCAGGCAAACATCAGAGTGGCGGTCCTCGCCAGGAATGCGAAGAACGGGCAGCAGGTCAAGCTCGAGCAGAGCTTCAACCCCCTCCGCCCGCCGCCGAGCTCGGAGCTCCTCGACCTGAAAATGGTCCTCGAGCTCCCGGAGGGGGTCCACGTGGTGGCGGTGGCGGTACGCGACGAGGTCACCGGCGAGAGCTCGGTCGTGGCGACGACGGTGTCGATCCACGATCCCGCCCCCAGCGCCAGCCCGAGCGGCCGTTAGCCTCCGGCGAGCCCTCTGGCAGCATCCGGGGAAGATCCGGCCGGCAGACGAGGAGCCGCCACCTACCACCGCGCGGAGACGTAGCCCGGCGCAGCGGCTAGAGTCTGCACCACCGTGATCAGCCCCACCCGCATCAGCTACTGGTTCATCCTCGCCACCTTCTTGCTGGTCGGCGCCCTGCACCTCGGCACCCCGCTGCTGGCGGCGCTGTTCTCCTACTTCCTGCTCGAAAGGCTGCGCTGGATGAAGAGCAAGTGGCTGGCCATCCTGCTCTTCGTGCTGCTGCTGCTGGCCGGCTCGTTCGCCCTCGCCGGCTTCACCGCCCAGGCGGTGGTGGCGCTGCCGGCAGTGGCAGAGAAGGCGATCCCGTCGATCATCGACTACGCCAAGGCGCACGGCATCGAGCTCCCCTTCACCGATTGGGAGAGCCTCAAGGCGGTGCTGGTGGAGACCGCCACCGACCAGGCCCAATACGTCGGCCGCTTCGCCACCGGCGCCACCCGCGAGCTGGTCTTCGTGATCATCGCTATCGTCGTCGCGGTGACCCTCTTCGTGCGCCCCGAGATCGACCTCGATCGCGATCGCCACCCGCTGCGCAACAACCTCTACTCGCTGACCGCCGAGGCGATCGCCAGCCGCTTCCGCCTCTTCTACGCCAGCTTCACCACCGTCATGGGGGCGCAGCTCGTCATCTCGACGATCAACACCGCGCTCACCACGGTCTTCGTGCTGGCCATCGGCCTGCCCAACGCCGTGGTGATCGTCGGCGTCACCTTCCTCTGCGGGCTGCTGCCGGTAGTCGGCAACCTGATCAGCAACACCATCATCGTAGCGGTCGCCTTCACCCTCTCGCCGCGCACCGCCCTGCTCGCCCTCGTCTTCCTCGTCGTCATCCACAAGCTCGAGTACTTCCTCAACGGCAAGATCGTCGGCGACCGCATCCGCAACCCGGTCTGGCTGACGCTGCTCGCCCTGGTGCTGGGCGAGGGCCTGATGGGCATCCCCGGCATGGTGCTGGCGCCGGTGGTGCTGAGCTACGTCAAGAAGGAGGCGCTGAAGATCGAGGTGAAGGAGGCGGGGGTGCCTGAGTAGATGAGAACCCTGGCGCCGCTCCTGGCGCTGGCAGCCCTTGCGGCCGGAGCGGGAGCCGGAGCTCGGCTCGCAACCGATCACGACGGCGGGAGCGGCTGGCCGGCCACCATGCTGTGGGCATGGCAGAGGCCGGAGGACCTACGGTTCGCCGGCGGCGAAGTAGGCACGGCAGCGCTCGTCGGCACCATTCGAATACGCGCCGGCGCCCTGCACATCAGTCCGCGACTCAATCCGCTACGAACGGCACCGCACAGCCAGGTCCTGCCCGTCGTCCGAGTCGAGCTGGATCGCGGACCAGGCAGCGGCTCCGGCGCCCAGAATGCTGAGGCCCTCGCCAGCGCCATTGTCGACCTCGTCCGGGGGCCCGCTGTCCAGGTCGACTTCGATGCCGCGCTGTCAGAGCGTCCTCTCGCCCGCGAGCTGCTGGCGGCACTGCGGCGACGACTGCCCGCACCCTCGTTCGTCTCTGCAACCGTGCTGGTCTCGAGCTGCTTCGATGGCAGTGCGGCCCTCCTTCCGGCAGACGAGCTCGTGCCGATGGTCTTTCGCTTGGGCCCGGAGGGTCCAGCAGTCCGTCGACGCGTGGCGAGGCATGGGCTGCCGCCTCCATGTGACCGCGCCATGGGCGTTGCCTCGGACGAGCCCGCGATCGTCATCGCACCAGGCGCGCGGCTCTACCTGTTCGCTCCCCGCGCCTGGGATGCGCCTCTGCTGCAATCGGCCCGGCGGAAGGTCAGGAGATGAGAACAAGGGCTCTTCCGTGGGTTGTGCTGATGGCCTCGTTGCCGCGACTGGCCGGCGCCTGCGGGCCCTTCCCGATCGTGCCGTGGTTCTGGGCCCCGCCTGCCTTCGACCACCGCCTGCCTTCCGGCGCGGGTCTCGTCATGCCTGGCGACGGAGTACGCGATCTATTGGCGACCTGGCGGCGCCTCAACGGCAGCGGGATGCCATCCGAGCTGGCGACCGCACTGTTGTCAACCGCGCCCGAACCGCCCAACGGCGACGCGGTCGAAGAGTGGCGACGGGTCCGGGCGCTCCAGGGCGGGGGCCTGCAGGTGAGCCCCTGGCGATCGATCGACGAGGCGACGGTCGCCGACGGCGGCGGCCAGCGATACCTCAACTGTTCCGACGACGCCTGGCGGACTGCGGCAGCGACGCTCCGCGACCGCGAGAGCCTCTACGGTAGCGGGTCGGTTGCGCTGCGGCGCTGGCTGGCGGGCCAGGATCAGGTCTTCGCGGCCTGCGAGCACCCCGCGACCATTCCGCCGGACCCCGATCCCTCCTGGGCGCCGCTGGAACGCGCCGACCGCGCCTACCAGATCGCTGCGGCGCGCTTCTACAACGGCGACTACACTGGCGCGGCGGTTGCCTTCACCGCGGTCGCGAGCGATCGGAGCTCACCCTGGCGGGAGATCGCCCACTACCTGGTGGCAAGAACGTGGATTCGCCGCACGTCGCTCGCCGGGTGCGCACCCGAAGAATGCCTCACGCGCGCCACCGAAGTGCTGCGGGAGGTCGCCGCTACCGCGGCCGATGCGAAGGTACGGCGCGCCGCCGCCAGCGGCCTCGGCTACACCCTCGCAAGACTTCAGCCGGCGACGAGGCGACAGGAGATCGCTGAGCTGCTCGGCGGGGATTCACTGCCGGCAGAGTCCCGCCTTCCAGACCTTCGGCAAGCCGTCGCCGACTACGAAGCGCTGATGCATGGCAAGGTCACGAATGCTCTGTGGAGTCGCGATAGGGAGACGCCGCTGAGCGATCCGGATCGCTGGATCGCCCTGCTGCACGTCGGATCCGGCTATGGTGCGGTCGAGGCCGCGAACCTCTGGCGCCAGCATCCGTCTGCGGCCTGGCTGCTCGCGACCCTGGCACTCGGGCCGCTCCCGGACGCACCCGCAGACGACATCCTGGCGGCTGCCGCCGAGGTGCCCGAGACCTCCCCGGCTGCCCTGTCGATCTCCTACCACCACGCCCGCTGGCTAAGCCGCGCCGGTGAGCGCGCGGCGGCGCGAGGAATCCTCGATCGACTGCTCGCCGATCGGTCACTGACCCCAGAGGACCGCAACCGGATTCTCGACCTCCGCGGCTCGGTGAGCGCGGACCTCGACGACTTCGCGGCTCACGCAACGATGCCGCTCTGGATCATCTGCGACGACACCTGCTCGGAGGATCACGACGACCGTCGTTCGACCCCGCCTTGGCTGGGACCCGCAGCGGTTGCCCTCATCGAGCACGCGCTGCCGGTTGACCGCTGGGCTGCTCTCGCCGACAACCAGCACCTGCCCATGCCGGTGCGCGCCCATCTCGCCGTCACCGGCTGGATCCGCGCCGTGCTGGCGGGTGAGCAACCGGCTGCCAAGGAGCTCGCCAGCTCCGCGAAGGGTCTCATCCCGGAGATGGCCGGAGAGCTCGAAGAGTGGTCCGCGGCCCCGAGCTCCGAGGCTCGAACCTTCGTGGCCGCTTTGATCGTGTTGCGTCGACCTGGCATCGGGCCCACCTTGCGACCGGGCCTTCCGCGTTCCGAAGAGCTGACCGAGCTCGATTCGCAGCGGGACAACTGGTGGTGCGCCGGGGGCGAAGCCCTGAAGTGGTGGCTGCCGCCGCGGCCGAGCCGGCCCGCATTCGCGCCACCGTGGCCACTAGATGATCAGTTTCGCGCCGACGTGGATGAGGTTCACCTGAAAAGGGTCCCCGAGGCGCCACAGTGGTTGACGGCGACGGTCCTGGCCTGGGCCATCAACCATCCTACGGATCCGCGGGTGCCGGAGGCCCTCCACCTGTCAGTGCGCAGCACCCGTTTCGGGTGCCCTGACGTCGGATACGGCCCGCTATCCAGAGCTGCCTTTGCGCTGCTGCACAGTCGGTACGGCGCGACCGCCTGGGCGGAGAAGACTCCCTACTGGTTCGATTGAGCTGCCGAGGGAGGTGGCAGCGCGGTCGTGCCGGCTCACTGCGACAGCGTGCGCTAGTCTCCGGCGAGCGAGAGTCTGATGGGCATCCCCGGCATGGTGCTGGCGCCGGTGCTGCTGTGCTACGTCAAGGGCGAGGCGCTGGAGATCGAGGTGACAGCAACAGGGGACAGGCCGCCGCGCAGCCCTGGCAAGGGCGGCAGGGAGCTGCTGCCACGGCGGCGGCTCCCGTAGCGGCTGCTCGTGAGTAGCCAGGCCGGCGGCGGCCGGCACCTCTCCCCCCTGCCCGTTCACCTCATGAACCCTATGTCGGTGCGGCGGAAGGGCCCCAGATTGGGAAGACCGTCGGCAAGTCGCTTGCTGCTACGCCGAGCCAGCGCGCCAGGGTCGCCGCGTACTCGTCGACGGAGGTGATGGGGATCCAACGCCCGTCGCCCACGTCGTCCGGTCCGCCGACGGCGAGGACCGGCATGCTGCCGTAGGGAATGTGGGCTGCAGCGGCGTTGCCGACTGCCGCACCTCCGCCAGCACACGATCCTGCTCGAGCGCCCGCGTGAAGACGTCGCGGTAGCCCGGAGGTCAGGAGGACCGGTTACCTTCCCTTCGTGAGCCAGGAACGGTGTCTTGAGTCCCGGTCTCAATGGAGAAGGCCCAAACCGGCACGGAATGGGATACGAGTTGCCGGCGACGCCGGGATTGCCGCTATCCTGGGATGGCAACGAGACACACCGCGCGGGGGGGGAGCGTGGACGATTGGCTCGCTAGCTTTCTTCGCTGGGCCGAGAAGCCGTGCCCGACCGGGGCCTGGCTCTACCGTGGGCAGGCCGCCCGCCATCGCGGCATCGTCCCCACCGGGCTGCGCGAGTCGCACCGCGATCTCTGCCGGCATCCCCTCTACGACGTCGACTACGAAACCGCCGCGGAGCTTTTGCGGGACTCGCCGGTGTTCGGCGACGGCTCGCTCTATCCACGGACGATCGACGATCCGCTGGGCCGCGAGTTGGAGCGCTTCGCCTACGGGCTAGCCGGCGGCCCGCCGCTGCTCGATTCGCGGCTGTCCTTTGCCGAGCT
>DASYUP010000320.1:0-3290 GCA_036001185.1 Thermoanaerobaculia bacterium | reverse complement strand
TGTAGAGGACCGCGGGGCTGCTCGCCACCGCGCGCTCGAGCTGCCGCTGCGCCGCCTCGAGGCCGAGCCGAGCTGCCTTCTCGGCGGTCACGTCCTCCACGGCACCTTCCCACCGGCGCAGCGACCCCGTTGCGTCGCGCTCGGCGCGGGCGGTGAGACGCACAGGCACGGGACGACCGTCGCGGTGGCGCAGCCGCGCCTCGAAGCGATGGACCTCGTCCTCGTGGTCGCAGAGCGCGATCCAGGCCTCGTGCTCGGCGAGGTCGAACCAGAGGCCGCCCTCGGGCAGCCCGACCAGCTGGTCGCCCGACTCGTAGCCCAGCATGCGGGCGAGGGGAGCGTTGGCGGCCAGCATGCAGCCGTCGCGCTCGGAGCGGTAGAGGCCCACGGGCACCCGCTCGAACAGACGGCGCAGCTCGCGCTCGGAGGCCGCCTTGCGGGACAGCGCCTGACCGAGCGCCACTGCCTGCCCGAACTGCGCGCCGAGCGTGCGGGCGAAGGTCAACCAGCCGGGATCGACGAGCTCGCGGGTGTCGGCGACCAGCAGCAGCGTTCCGTAGCGGCGGCCGCCGGCGGCGAAGGGGACGAGCAGGCCCGATCGGGCACCCAGCCGCGCCAGCGCCTCGCCCCACGAGCCCTCCCCTACGGAGTCGATCGCCAAAGGCGTGCCGGCGTCGAGCCGTGGCCGAACCCCCTCCGAGCGGAACAGCTCCGCGCCCACGGCTCGCGCCTGCTCTGCATCGAGCCCGCACTGGGAGGCGAGGTGCGGAGTAGCGGTCCCCTCCTCGACGTAGAGCGCCCCGTGCGGCAGCCCAGCGGCGTCGAGGCAGTGCATCAGAATGTCGCCCAGGGCCTGCGGCAGGGTTTCGCTGTCGTCGACGGCGCGGTAGAGACCGGCGGTCAGCGACGCCGCGGCAGCGTGCACCGCGGCACGCTGGTTCATCACGTTGTAGCGAGCGACCTCGCGGCCCAACGCCTCATGGAGGAGGTCATCGGACGGCGGCGATGGCGGTGCCGCTGGCGGCCTTGCCGGTGCGGCGAGCGCGGCGATCACGGCCTCGACCGCCAACTCGAGGCCCGGCGTTCGCAGCGCGAGCCCGTGGGCCCCCATGCTACGTGCCAGCTCGTCGTGCTGCGCCTCGAGCAGGGCCGACGAGAGAAGCACCACCGGCAGGCGCTCCAGACCGGGCAGCGCTTGCAAGGCCCCGCAGAGCCTGAAGCCGTCGATGCCGGGCATCAAGATGTCGCTGAGCACCACGTCGGGGGCGTTGAGGCGGGCGAGCGCCAGCGCTTCCTGGCCGTTGGCGGCAGTGACGACCGAGAAGCCGGCGGCGACGAAGCGGCGCTCGGCGAGCTTCCGATTGAGCCGGTCATCGTCGACCACGAGCAGGCGGCGGCCGGCCCCGACGCGAGCCGCGCCTTGCCATGCCGGCTGCAGGAGGGTGCGTACCGCGTGGATGAGCTGCTCCGGCTCGACCGGTTTGGGAAGAAAAGCCGTCGGGCCGGTCTGCATTTGCTCGATCTCGGCGCGCCGGCTGCGCAGTCCCGAGATGACGAGAGCTGGCAGCGCAGCGGCACCCGGGCTGGATCGCAGCCGCGCCAGCAGGTCGAGGCCGTCGGTGTCGGGCAGGATCAGGTCCTGGATCACGAGGGCGGGGCCCCTGGGCGCCAGCGAGAGCGCTGTGGCCCCGTCCTCCGCCTCCAGGACCGTGAAGCCCTCGGCCTCCAGCGTCATCCGCATCATCTTGCGGGTGAGGGGGTTATCCTCGACTACCAGGATCACAGGCTCCCGCGGTTGCGCCACGGGCGGAGCCGGATGCGGTAGGGATCGTGGGGCCGGCAGGGATGGGGTCATGGGGATCGCTCCATGGTCGCGGTCGACAGGATGGAGTCGACCAGTGCCTGGACTTCTTGGGCCGCCGTCACGATGTCGTCAACCATCTCTTCGGCGAGGAGTGGCAGCGGGCCCGCTTGACCGTTGCGCAACAGGATGGCGAAGCCGAGCAGGGCATTGAGCGGGTTGGAGATGTCATGCCGCAAATGGGAAGCGGCATCGGCGGGCAGCCCGTTCCGCGCCGGCGAATGCTGATCGGCGCGCTCGGCGGTGGGCCTCAGCAAGAGAAGCCGGTCGCCCTCGCGTGATGGGAGGGAGAGGACAGTGACCTCGACCCGTGCTGTCTGCCCCCCGCCCAGCCTGCAGGTGATCGCTAGCGGCGCGTTCCTGTGAGCGGCTTCGAGGCGCGACGACGTGGCCTCGCTCTCGCCCTCCACGAGGGCCAGCTCGGCGAACGAGCGGCCGATCGACGCGGCCGCCGCGACGCCCAGCAGCTCGACGGCGGCGCGGTTGAGGAGCTTCACCTCCCACCGCGGCCCGACGGCGACCAGCGCCACCGGCATGGCGTCCACGAGGTCGGTGGCCAGCTCGCTCATGGCACCGTCGGCGCCGCCGCCGTGTCGCCGAGCATCTCCTCCACCTGGGCGACGAGAGCTCTGGGGTCGGCGATGCGCCGGAGCCAGCGGGCGCCTTCGAGCCGCGGGCGAGGCACTCCCTCACCGCTATGGGAGAGGAAGGCGAGGGGAACGCGCCGCAGCAGCGGGTCATCACGCAGGGCGGCGAGCAGCGTGTCGCCGTTGCCGTCGGCGATGTGCCAGTCGGAGAGGATCACGTCGGGGCGATGCTCCTTCGCCATCGCCAGCCCCTCGGTGACCGACGCGGCGGTGAGCACGCGAAAGCCGTGCGGCTGCAGCACGCTGCGCAGCAGCTGCAGGTTCCAGGGCGTGTCGTCGATGGCGAGGACGAGCGCCCGCGGCGACGCCGGGGCGGGCACGGGCCGCAGCGCCACTTCGCCGCGCGACGCCGGCATCTCGTGGGCGTTGGCGAAGGCGCGGTCGACGGAGAGGAAGCCCTCGAGCTGCTGCGCGAAAGTGGCGGGGTTGATCGGCTTCGGCAGGTAGCCGTCGAAGCCGGCGCGCAGGACGCGCTCGCGGTCGCCTACCATGGCGAAGGCGGTGATGGCGACCACTGGCGCCGGCCGGCCACCCGGTGCCTCGTCGAGCAGGCGCAGCACTTGGAAGCCGTCCACCTCCGGCATCTGCAGGTCGCAGAGGATAAGGTCGGGTCGCTCCTCGAGGGCGACTCGTACCCCCTCGCCGCCGCTGCTCGCCGCGAGCGGGTGCAAGCCGAAGCTCTTGAGCAGGAAGACCATCAGCTTGAGGTTGGCGGCGTTGTCCTCGATCACCAGCACACGCTGCGGGCTAACGGCTCGCGGCGTGGTCATGTGGAGCCTGCC
>DASYUP010000319.1:0-11407 GCA_036001185.1 Thermoanaerobaculia bacterium | reverse complement strand
GGTCCGGTGGATGGCCCCTTCGTCGGCACGGCGAGCCTGCTCGTCGGCCAGGGCGTGCCCCTCGACGTCAAGCTGGAGGGCAAGCTCACCACCGGCAAGGACACCAGCGCAAAACTGCGATTCCAAGCGCCGCTGGCGACGGCTCCGCTGCGCATCGTCCTTCGCCACACGCCGCTGGGCGCGAAGGGGCCGGTCATCTCGGTCACCGAGATGCTGCTGCCGGTCGGGAAGCCCGGCGACAAGCCCTAGCCCGGGCTCTAGGGAGGAGGTGACGTCGTCGGCTCGAGGCGCGCGTAGAGGAAGGCGCGGGCGCGCAGCCAGTCGCGGGCGACGGTGCGCACGCCGCGGCCGAGCAGCTCGGCGACCTCCTCGCGGCTGAGGCCGGCGAAGTAGCGCAGCTCCACCAGCTCGTGCAGCTGGGGGTCGACCTCGGCGAGCTCCTGGAGGGCGCGATCGAGGTCGATCCAGTCGCTCGCCGGCTGCGGCTCGGCGAGCTCCTCGGGCAGCGGCTCGATGGCCAGCCCGCCGCCGCGTTTCTGCGAGTACACGGCGCGCGCGTGGTCGACGAGGATGTGGCGCATGGCGCGCGCGGCGCAGTTGAAGAAGTGCCGGCGGTCGCAGAGGTCGAGCTCGCCGGCGCCGACGAGCTTGAGGTAGGTCTCGTGGACGAGCGCCGTGGTGGTGAGGGTCGAGCCGGCGCGCTCGCCGGCCGAGCGCCACGCCGCCAGCCGCTTGAGCTCCGGGTAGACGGCGGCGAAGACGGCGCCCAGCTTCTCGGCGTCGCCCGAGCGGGCCTCGATCAACAGCTGGGTGATCTCGCCCATGGTGCGCCGTCAGGCCGGGACGGCGGCCACGGTGACCGGCACTCCCGACAGGGCAGCGTTGCCGGACAGAGCGTCGACCCGTTCCTCGTCGGTGACGTCGTTGAGGCTGGCGCCGGCGTGGGCGGCGGCGGTCGCCTGGCGGGTACCGGGTCGGTGGTGGCCCCAGCCGTGGGGGAGGCTGACGACGCCGGGCTTCATCTCGTCGCTCACCTCGAGCGGCGCGCGGATGCGGCCGGTGCGGGAGGCGACCTCCACCAAAGCGCCGTCGACGAGCCCGCGCCGCGCGGCGTCGGTGGGGTGCATGAGCAGGGTGCAGCGGTCCTTGCCGCGCATGAGGCGCGGCACGTTGTGCATCCACGAGTTGTTGCTCTGCACCTGCCGCCGGCCGATGAGGTGGAGCTCGCCATGGCCGTTGCCGGCGACGCCGGCGGCGGCCGGCGCCAAGAGCCGCATGCGCAGCCGCTCGACGTCGGCGACGAGGGGCTCGGGCGCCAGGGCGATGCGGCGCGCCGGCGTGCGCAGGCGGGCGGGGAGGCAGGGCTCGTGGGCGCCGAGGTCGACGCCGTGGGGCTGCCGCGCCAGGCGGCGCAGCGTGAGACCGCGGGCGAAGGGCAAGAAGCCGGCGCCGTAGGGGCCCGCGCGCAGCGCCAGGTCGAGCTGGCGCCGCGGCCCCAGCGCCGCGACCAGCCGCCGGCGGAGCCGCACCAGCAACGGACCGCGGTCGAGCCGGCGGGCGAGGCCGGCGAGCACTTGCCAGTCGTGCCGCAGCCCGCGGTCGGCTGGGAAGAGCGGCGCCGAGTAGCGCGCCGTGTTGCGCACCGCCAGGGCGTGGAAGATGACGTCGTAGTGGTCGCGCTGCAGCGGCGGCGTCGTCGGCAGGATGAAGTGGGCGTGGCGCGTCGTCTCGTTGAGGTAGGGATCGATGGCCACCATCAGCTCGAGGCCGGGCAGCGCGCGCTCGAGCCGCGCGCCGTTGGGGGTCGACAACACGGGGTTGCCAGCGACGGTGAAGAGGGCTCGCAGCTGGCCCGGCCCCGGGGTGTCGATCTCCTCGGCAAGGGTCGACGACGGCAGCTCGCCGGCGAACTCCGGCAGGCCGCGCACGCGGCTCTGCCAGCGGCCCCGGCGCCCCGGGCCGATGAGGCGGAGGACGTCGATGGCCGGTCGCGGGAAAGTCGAGCCGCCCGGGCGGTCGAGGTTGCCGGTCACCACGTTGAGGGCGTTGACCAGCCACTGGCAGAGGCCGCCGAACTCCTGCACCGAGACGCCGAGCCGGCCATAGCAGGCGGCGGTGGGAGCGGCGGCGAGCTCGCGCGCCAGGCGGCGGATCTCCTCGGCGGCGATGCCCGTCGCGCCGGCGACGGCTTCCGGCGGGAAGCCGCCTGCCACCGCGCGCAGCTCGGCGAGGCCATCGGTGAACGCCTCCAGCCGCCCTGGCCGCACCAGCCCCTCGGCGAACAGCACCTGCAGCAGTGCCAACAGCAGCAGGGCGTCGGTCCCCGGGGTGATGAACAGGTGGCGGTCGGCGAGGCGCGCCGTCTCGGTGCGGCGCGGGTCGACCACCACCAGCGTCCCACCGCGAGCGCGCAGCTGCTTGAGGCGTTCGCGCATCCCCGGCGCGGTCATCATGCTGCCGTTGCTGGCCAGCGGATTGGCGCCGAGGGCGAGCAGGAAGTCGGTGCGGTCGACGTCGGGGACCGGCAGCAGGAACTGGTGGCCGAACATCAGCATCGCCGCCACGTGGTGGGGCAGCTGGTCGACCGAGGTGGCGGAGAAGCGGCTGCGGCTGCCGAGGGCGGCGAGGAAGGGGCGGACGTAGAGCAGCGACCCCGAGTTGTGGACGTTGGGGTTGCCGAGGTAGACCCCCACCGCGTCGCGACCGTGCTCGGCCTGGATGCGGCGCGTGCGGGCGGCGATCTCGTCGAGCGCCTCCTGCCAGCCCACCGGCTGCCAGTCGCCTAGGGCGCCGCGCCGCAGCGGTTCCCGCAGGCGGTCGGGATCGTCCTCGAGGTCCTGCAGCGCCACCGCCTTGGGGCAGATGTGCCCGCGGCTCAGCGGGTCGGCGGCGTCGCCGCGGATGGTGGTGATCCGGCCGTCCTCGACCCGGATCTCGACGCCGCAGATCGCCTCGCAGAGGTTGCAGGCCCGCAGGTGGGTCGTGGTCGTGGTCAAGGCGGTTCTCGGGGTCGCCGGTGACTCCACTCTAGCGCGTGCCGGCCTCCTCTTATTTCCCGATACTCGCCGAGCCGCGGTGGGCTAGGCTGGTGAGGGGAGTTGTTCCACCGGCGATGACGCAGAATCGCACGCTCGCCGAGGTCGAGGCGCTCTATGGCGGGCTCATCGCCACGCTGCCGGCGATCGTCTACGTGGCCGAGCCGCTCCCCCCCTACGCCACCATCTACGTCAGCCCGAGCATCGCCTCGCTCGGCTTCGACCACCAAGCCTGGGTGCAGGACCCCGAGGGCTGGGTGAAATGCCTGCATCCCGAGGACCGGGAATGGGTGTTGGCCGAGAGCGAGGCCGCTCTGGCGGCGAACCGGGCGTTCGACTTCGAGTACCGCATCCTCGACGGCGAAGGGCAGTTGCGCTGGATCCACGACCGCAGCATGTGGGTCTTCGACGCCCAGGGCGAGCCGCTCTGCTGGCAGGGCGTGCTGCTCGACATCACCCGGCGGCGCCGCGCCGAGGAGGAGCGCGAGACGCTGATCGCCGAGCTGCGCGCCGCGCTCGGCGAGATCTCCACTCTCAGTCGCCTGCTGCCCGTCTGCTCCTACTGCAAGCGGGTGCGCGACGACCGCGACTACTGGCACGAGCTCGACGCGTATCTCGCCCATGCCGGCGCCCGCATCACCCACGGCATCTGCCCCGACTGCTATCGCGACGTGGCGCTGCGAGAGCTCGAGGAGCACGTCTCCCCAGGCGGCGAGGAAGAGAAGGAGTAGGGGCCGGCGCTGGCCGGCGGGCGTCACACTGCGACCGGCGCAGGTACTGTACGCGGTAGCGTCCGTTCGGGACGATTGGAGCAGCGGCTCGGCCGGGAGGCCATCCATGCCCGCTCTCGGATTCCAGGTGCTCGCCGGCGGGGCGGCGAGAGAGAGCCCCCGGTCTTCCGGCGCGCGCCGGCTGGCCCCGGTGGCGGTCGGTTCCCTGCTCCTGCTCGTCCTGCTCGTGCCGGGCGCGGCCCGGCCGCTCTCCGGCCGAGAAGCCGGGCCCGGCGCGCCGCCGCTCGCCGGCGATCCGATCGAGCCCGGGCTCTGGCGGATCGCCGGCATTTCGCCGGGGACCTCCTCCGCCGACCTCGAGCCGCTGCGCCAGCTCGTCGGCAAGGCGGGCATCGTGGCGCTCGGCGAGTCGAGCCACACCTCGGGCGGCTACTACACCGCCAAGCACCGCGTCTTCCGCTTCCTCGTCGAGCGCGCCGGGTTCCGCGCCCTCGCCATCGAGAGTCCTTGGGCGGCCGCGGAGAGCGTCGCCACCTATGTGCGCACCTGCCAGGGATCGGCCGAAGATGCCCTGCTGGGCCTGCTCCCCGAGTGGCAGAGCGCCGAGGTCCGCGACCTCGTCACCTGGATGTGCCAGTGGAATCGCTCCCATCGCAGCGCCAAGGACCGCCTCAGCTTCCTCGGCTTCGACATCCAGCAGCCGGAGGCCGACGCACCGGCGCTGGTCGCCTTCCTGGGGCGGATCGGCGTCGCGGCCGAGGACCCGCTGGTCGAGGGGGTCCTGCGGTGCGACGGCGCGAGCGGCCCGCGCGCGGCGCCCGGCGCGATCGCCGCCGCCGACCACGCGGCGTGCGTCGAGGCCCTCGAAGCGATCGCCGAGAAGTTCGCGCGCGAGGCGAAGCAGATCATCAAGCGCACCAGCAAGACCGACTTCGAGTGGGCGAAGGTGCGGCGGGCGGGCCTGCGGAGCTGGCAGGACTACAGTTTCTTCCTCCGCTCCGACTCGGTGCGCTCCGACGAGGCGCGGGACGCCGGGATGGCCGACGTGCTGCACGCCCTGCAGACCGTCCGATTGCCGAAGAAGACGCGCCTGGTCACCTGGGCCCACAACTTCCACGTCTCCAGGGCGCCGATGCCCGACCCCAACGGCCCGTTCCGTACCATGGGCACCTCGCTCGCCGAGTCCTTGGGCGCCGGCTATTTCGTCGTCGGCCTCATCGGCTGGGAGGTGGGAATCGACCTCGGGGGAACCTGCCCCGGCGCGCCTCGCCCCTCCCCGAGCGCCCTCGAAGGCAGGCTCCACGACCTGGGGGAGGCACACCTGCTGGTGGATGCCCGGACCTCGTCCTCCGTCCTCGACGTCGACGAGCCGATCGTCATCAGCGCCGTCAGCGGCCTGGCCGCCGAGCACTACGACGCGCTGCTCTTCCTCGACAGCTCCCCGCCCATGGTCCCGCTGTTCCGGCCACCGTGTTGACTCACCCCTCCCGCCGGAGCGCCTGCGCCAGGGCCGGGTCGATGCGGCTCCTGACCGTGCGGCGGTCGACGCCGAGTCGCCGCGCGGCGAGCAGGTAGCTGCCGGCGTCGGCGTAGACCAGCGTGCAGTAGCGCCCCAGCGCCTCCTCGGCGGTGAGGGCGCCGCCGGCTAGCTCGGCGAGCAGGCGCTGGCGCGGCCCGGCTGCCGACTCCCGCGCCGGCTGGTAGCTGCCGCGGATGAGCACGTTGCTGACGCACTGGGCGAGCTCGCGCACGTTGCCGGGCCAGGGGTAGTCCGGGCCCAGGTGGGTGTCGATCCAGGCCACCACCTCGCGCGCCAGGGCCGGCGACTCCTCCTCACCCACCAGCCGCTGGGCGAGGAAGCCCACCAGCAGCGCCAGCTCCTCGGGAGTGTCGCGCAGCCGCTCGCGCAGCGAGGGGGTGGTGATGGTGTCGGCGCACAGGCGGTAGTAGAGATCCTCGCGAAAGCGGCGCTCTCGCAGCTCGGCGCCGAGGTCGCGGTTGGTGGCGGCGATGAGCTTGCCGCGGAAGCTGCGCTCGCGGGTCTCGCCGAGACGCTGGAAGGAACGCGTCTCGAGGACGCGCAGTAGCTTCACCTGGATCGCCGGCTCGATCTCCGCAATCTCGTCGAGGAACACGGTGCCCAGCGGCGGGCAGACCTCGAGCCAGCCGGCGCGCTCGCCAACGGCGCCGGTGAAGGCGCCGCGGCAGTGGCCGAAGAGCTCGGACTCGATCAGCGTCGGCGAGAGAGCGGCCAGGTTGAGCGGCGCGAACGACGAGGCGGGGCTCTCCTCGAAGGTGGCGCGCTGCGGCTCGAACGGGATGTAGCGGGAGAGGCCAACCGCGCGCGCCACCAGCTCCTTGCCGGTGCCGGAGGGGCCGACCACCAGGGTCGTGACGTCGCCCATGCGGGCATAAAGCGCCCGCCGATAGCGCCGCATGTCGCTGGTGAAGATCGACTCCCAGACCTCGGCCCGCAGCCGCGCCGCCGGCGCCGAGACGCCGACGAAGGCGCCGAAGACGTGGTGGAAGGCGCGCCGCACCTGGAAGAAGCAGGCGAAGAGGTGGGATGCCGGCAGCGGCGGCTCGAGGCGGCGGCCAGGGAGCTGACAGAAGCGCTCGAGGTCGGCGACAAAGGTCTGGTAGGCCGCCACTCGCCGCACGCCGGCCGCGGCGGTGAGCGCGGCGTAGAGCTGCTTCTCGTAGCGGTAGTAGAGCAGGTAGGCGATCAGGTCGCCGTAGAGCTCGAGCTCCCGGCGGCTGGCCCGGGTCCCCGCTGCCAGCCGCGAGTGCAGGCTGGCGGCGAGCCGCTCGGCACTCTCGCTGAGGCGGCACTCGTTGGGGTTTGGCGGCTCGCCCTCGCGCAGATGCCACACCGGTCCGCTGGCCACGAACGCCTCGCCCAACGCCTGCCGCTCGAGCTCCATGCGCTCGGGCCGAAACGGGTTGCAGGCGGTGAGGCCAGAGAGCGCCTCGGCGAGGGTGCGCTCGCCGTCAGAGAGGAGACTCATGGGGAGTTGATGTATATCCACTGTACGTCAGAGGTACACAAAGGAGCAATCGTCGGGATCCACAGCGCCGCGATGCCGCATGGTGTAACTCGCGCCCCGTGAGCACGTTGCATGCTCGAGCACGTCATCTGGCACCGGGCTGGCTCCTGCTCCGGCGGACCGCGGCAGTCCGCCGCTCAATCCAGGAGGTCACCCACGATGCGAGCTCTCACCTTCCGCTCCCTCCCCGCCGCCCGCCACCGGGTCGCCGCGCACCCGCTCGGCCGCGCGGCACTCGCCCTGCTACTCAGACGGGCCACGCCGCTGATCCTCATCCTGCTGGCCTTCGTCCTCGGCGCCGGCAATCCGTGCCCAGCCAGTGCTGCTGGATTGCTGGTCGCCGACGGCGGCCTCGGCGGCGTGCTCGCCATCGAGCGGCACGAGGTGCGGGTGACGATCAACAACGGCATCGCCGTCACCGAGGTGGAGCAGACCTTCCGCAACACCGAGAGTCGCGTCGTCGAGGCGCTCTACACCTTCCCGGTGCCGCGTGGCGCCTCGGTCTCCGGTTTCTCGATGTGGATCGGTGGCAAGGAGATGGTGGGGGAGGTGGTCGAGCGCGAGCGGGCGCGGCAGATCTACGACAGCTACAAGCAGCAGAAGCGCGACCCCGGCTTGCTCGAGCAGGCGGACTACAAGACCTTCGAGATGCGCATCTTCCCCATCGCCGCCGGCGCCGATCAGCGGGTGCGCATCGTCTACTACCAGGAGCTCGACGTCGACGCCGACTGGGCGACCTGGGTCTACCCGCTGGCCACCGCTTCCCGCGCCGGCCTCGACGCCCGCACCCAGGGGCCGTTCAAGCTCGACGTCGAGATCAGGTCCGAGGTGCCCATCGTCGGGGTCGAGAGCCCCAGCCACGGCGCCGAGCTGGTGGTCGCCCAGCATGGCGCCACCTACGCGCAGGCGAGCCTCGAGCAGGGCGAGGGCGACCTGCAGCGCGACGTGGTGGTGAGCTTCCACTCGGCGCGACCGCGCACCGGGCTCGACCTCGTGGCCTCGCGCGCGGGCGGGGAGGACGGCTACTTCCTGCTCACCTTGACCGGCGGCGAGGAGCTCGCCAAGGCCGGCAACGCCATGGACTACGTCTTCGTTCTCGACGTCTCGGGGAGCATGGACGACGATGGCAAGCTGGCGCTCTCGCGCGACTCCCTAGGCGCCTTCGTGCGCGCTCTCGCCGCCGAGGACCGTTTCGAGCTGATCGCCTTCAACGTCGCGCCCACCGCCGCCTTCGGGTCGCTGCGGCAGGCGTCGGACGACGCCAAGCGCGAGGCAGCGAGCTTCCTCGCCAGCCAGCAGGCCCGCGGCGGCACCTTCCTCGAGCCCGCCCTGCGTGCCGCCTACCGTCACCAGCAACCTGACCGCGCCCTCAACGTCGTCATCCTCTCCGACGGCATGACCGAGCAGGCCGAGCGCAGCGAGCTGCTGCGCCTCGCCGCCGAGCGCCCGCCGAAGACCCGCCTGTTCACCATCGGCATCGGCAACGACGTCGACCGCCAGCTGCTCGAGCAGCTGGCCGAGGACGCCGGCGGCCTCGCCGCCTTCGTCTCGCGCGGCGACGACTTTGCGCGCCAGGCGAAGGCCTTCCAGCGCAAGCTGCAGCGGCCGGCGATGACCAACATCGAGATCGCCCTCGACGGCTGCGGCGCCTACGACCTCGAGCCGTTGCGGTTGCCCGCTCTCTACAACGGCCTGCCGGTCCGGCTCTACGGCCGCTACCGACAGCCCGGCCCGGCGACCCTGACGCTGCGCGGCGACGTCGGCGGTGAGCACGTCGAGCGCAAGCTGTCGGTGGAATTCCCGCCGGCGGAGGAGAACCCCGAGATCGAACGCATGTGGGCCTGGAAACGCGTCGATCGCCTGCTCAAGGAGGCGGAGAAGGCCGGCGACAAGCGTGCCGCCGTCGACGAGGTGGTGCGTCTCGGCGAGGCGTTCTCGATCGTCACCGAGCACACCTCTTTCCTGGTGCTCGAAAACGACGCCGAGTACCGGCGCTGGAAGATCGAGCGCCGCAACGCGCTGCGCAGCGAGCGCGAGGGGCGCCGGCTCGAACGGCTGCGCCAGCAGCTCGCCGGCTTGCGGCGCGACGGCGCCGGGCTGGGGCCCGAGGGGGTGAAGATCGCGGAAGCGAAACCGGCGGCGGTTCCGGGCGCGGTGCCGGCAAGCGGGCAGCGGTGGGCGCCGACGACCAACCAGCCGTCGCGCAAGAAAGGTGGCATGGACGTCGACCTCGGCGGTGGTGGTGGCGCCTTCGATCCGCTGACTGCCGGGCTGGCGCTGGCGCTCGCGGGCGCGGCGGCGGCGGGCCGCCGTCGCCGGGAACGGTGAGGCGCCACGGGCCACACCTGGTGGGCTTCCCCTTGCCCCTGACCCTCGGGGCCGCCGCCGCGCTGGCGGCGGCCCTACCGGCGGCCGCGCTCGAGTACCGTCGAGCCGCGGTGGCGAGGGGCGAGCTCTGGCGGCTGATCACCTGCCACTGGGTGCACTGGTCCGCCGACCACCTGCGGTGGGATCTGCTGGCGCTGCTCGCCCTCGCCTGGGTCTGCCAGGCACAGTGGCGACAGGCGACGGCCGCGCTCGCCGCCGCCACGCTCGCCATTCCGCTCGCTGTTGCCGTGCTGCAACCGGGCCTCTCCAGCTACCGGGGGCTCTCGGGTCTTTGCTCGACGCTGTTCGTGCTCGCCGCGTGCAACCTGCTGGCCGGCCCCGATGCACCCGGCGAGCGAGCGCCCGGTGATCGCGCTGCCCGCGGCGGCGCTCTCGTGTCGCGACTGGCCGGCGCGCTCGCGCTGCTGCTCTTCGGCGGCAAGCTGGTGTGGGAGCTCTCCACGGGCAACGCCCTCTTCGTCGACGGCGCCGCCGCCGGCTTCCAGCCCGTGCCGCTCGCTCACTTGGTGGGTGGGCTATGCGGCGCGGCGGCGTTCAGGGCCTGGCGGCGACGTCCATGACGGAGACCGGCCAGCCCCTGCAGGTCTCGTGAGTCGGGCTATCGGCCCTCTCGGGGGTCACGGCGGAGGGCTCGTCCGCTGCGTCCTGCCCCTCGGGCTTCGCCTGCTCGGGAATCCGGCTGGCCAGCATCTCGGCCACCAACGCTTTCAGGTCGGCAAGGGCCCCGTCCAGACCCTCCTCGTCCGGTGGTGACATGTGTGTACCTCCGTTTACGTCCATATGTACCGGATGGCGTCCCACTGTGACGGTCGGCGAGGGTATGAGGCATGAACGCATTCCATCTTGGTGCGGGCTGGGCTAGCGTTCTCGCCATGCTCCGTCGAGCTCGCATCGGACTGCTGCTGGCAGCCGTCTGCGCCAGCGCCATAGGCTCCCCGCTGGTGCTACCGACGGCGGCCGACGTTCGCGCCGCGCGAGAAGCGCTGGCCGCGGCCGAGGTGGCTGACGGTCCGGAATCGGCACCGGCAGCAGCGGCCCTCGAGCGTCTGGCCCAGGCGCTCATCGTCGCGGCGCCGCCCGGCGCCGAGGCCGAGACGCTGGCGCGTCGCGCCGTGGCGATCCGGCGAGCCGCGGGCGAGCGCTCGCTCCTGGCGCCGAGCCTGATCGTCTTCGCGCACGCGTTGATGCGACAGGGGAAGATGGCCGATGCGCGTGCACCCCTCGAGGAGGCGCTGCGGATTGCCGAGAAGGCACGAGACGGTACCGGCACCGCCGACGCGCTCTACGACCTGGCCAAGGTCGATTTCCACCTCAGCGACTACCCGGCCTCGCGAGCCGCCGCCGAACGGTCTGTGGCTCTGCGGGAGAAGTCGCTGGGTCCCGATGACCTCGCCACCGGGGAGAGCCTCGAGGTCCTGGGCAGTGCGCTGACGTATCTGGGCGAGTACCACCGCGCGGGCGAGACCTTCCGGCGAGCCCTGACCGTGCTCGAGCACCGCCTCGGCCCGGATGATCCGCGGATCGCCTTGACCCTCGGCAACTACGGAACCGTGGCGTGGTTCGAGGGAAACTACTCGGAGGCGCGATCGCTCTACGCGCGGACTTTGGCGATCGCCGAGCAGGCACGCGGCCCGAAGGACCCCATGGTCGCGAGCGCCCTCGTCAACGTCGCCAATGCCAGCGTCCGAATGGGCGACTACGCCGCTGCCCGCGGCGACTACGACCGCGCGCTGGCGATCTCGGAGGAGATCTCCGGCCCGACCAGCCCCGACGTGGCGATCCTGCTCATCAACTACGGCGTGACCCTCGAGGAGCTGGGCGAGATCCGGCGGGCGGATGCGGCTTACCGGCGGGCCCTCGCCATTCTCGAGCCGCTGGATTCGGAGTATGCCGACGAGCTGTCCAATCTCCTCCTCAACATGGGTGCGCTGGCGACAGCGCTGCGCGATCCCCACGCGGCGCTGCCTCTGCTCGAACGCGCCAAGGCCCTGGCGGAGAAGACGCTCGAGGCCGGGAACCCCGAGCTGGCCCTGCACTTGAGCGGAATTGCCGCGGTGCAGCTCGAGCTGGGCAACGTGGAAGCGGCGCGGCCGTTGGCCGAGCAGGCACTGGCCTTACAACCGGATCCCCACATCGACGCGATGCAGGCGCTGCAGGTGTTGGCACGGATCGCACTCCAGCGAGGCGACGTGGGCCAGGCCCGGCT
>DASYUP010000318.1:0-4533 GCA_036001185.1 Thermoanaerobaculia bacterium | reverse complement strand
GGCGCCGAGCGCCGGCGGCACGACGACCTCGCCGGTGCCGACGCCGGCCACCCCGCCCCCCCCGCACCCGCCGCAGTCCGACACCGCGCCCCCGGCGCCGCCACCGGCGCCGGCCGCGACTCCACCGCCGCCCTCGCGTGGCTAGCGTCGGCGCGTGACATAATCGCGCGGCCTCGACCCAGGCTCTGTCTCGTTCCCGCCCGGCGATGGCCGCCGGCCGGTTGGTAGAGGGAGACTACCCATGGTCAGCAACGGTGCATCGCGCCTCTCTCCACTGCGCGGCGCCGGCCACTGCCTGGCTCTCGCCGCGCTCGTCGTGCTGACGTCGGCCGCGCCGCGCTTGGCGGGCGCCCAGACAGCGCCCGGCGACGCCCAGCAGGCCGAGCCCCAGCCCAGTCCCACGCCACCGCCGGAGCAGGCGGCCACCGGACAACCGCCTGCCGAGGAGCAGCTCCCCGGGTTCGGTGAGGAGATCACCGTCACCGGCACCCGCGTCTCCGGCCGCAGCGCCACCGACACGCCCGCGCCCGTCGACTACATCGCCCCCGAGGCCATCCAGAGCACCGGCGCCACCGAGACCGGCAAGATCCTGCAGCTGCTCGAGCCCTCGTTCAACTTCTCCACCACCACCATCAGCGACGGCACCGACATCGTCCGTCCGGCTACCCTGCGCGGCCTCGGTTCCGACCAGCTGCTGGTGCTGGTCAACGGCAAGCGCCGGCATCAGCAGTCGCTGGTCAACGTGCAGCAGACCGTCGCCCGCGGCTCCGCCGGCTATGACGTCAATGCCATCCCTGCCTCCGCCATCGACCACATCGAGGTGCTGCGCGACGGCGCCGCCGCGCAATACGGCTCCGATGCCATCGCCGGGGTGATCAACATCATCCTCAAGGACCAGACCGCCAGCACCGACGTGCAGCTCGAGGGCGGCCAGCACTACGCCGGCGACGGCGAGCTGTTCATGGGCGGCGTCAACAGCGGCTTCGCCATCGGCAGCGACGGCTTCGTCAACATCACCGGCGAATATCGCGACCGCGGCGAGACCAACCGCGCCGGCCCGGATCTGCTGCGCCCCTCGGGCCCGGACCAGCAGACCGGGCACGTGACCCAGCGCATCGGCGACGCCGAAGCCAAAGACGCCCTGCTGTGGATCAACTCCGAGATCGGCGCCGGTCCCGGGCGCTTCTACGCCTTCGGCGGCTGGTCCGACCGCAAGGGCAACTCGTCGGGCTTCTTCCGCACCAAGGGCGACAACCGCACGGTGCCGGCCATCTATCCCAACGGCTTCCTGCCCACCATCATCACCGAGCCGATCGATACCTCGCTGGTGCTCGGCTACCGCGGCGACCTGGGCACGGACTGGAAGTACGACTTCGCCGCCAGCTGGGGCCAGAGCAAGTTCAAGTTCCGCGAGGAGAACACCGTCAACGTCACCTGGTTCTACGAGCCGACGAACCCCAGCAACCCCACCGGGCCGCGCTTCAACGCTTCGCCCACCTCGGCCGATACCGGCACGCTGACCCTCGACCAGCTGGTCTACACCCTCGACTTGACCGGTATCCTCAACTGGGGCATGGGCAGCGGACCCCTCTACCTCGCCACCGGCGTGGAGTGGCGCGACGACGGCTACAAGATCGAAGCCGGGGATCCCGTCTCCTACGCCTATGGGCGGACCGACAACCGCGCCATCCGCATCCTCGGGCAGACCGGCGACATCGCCCAGCCCGGCACCCAGGGCTTCCCCGGCTGGTCGCCGCGCGAGGCGATCGACAAGAGCCGCAACAACAAGGCGGTCTACGTCGACGCCGAGTCGCAGCTCACCAAGAGCTTCCTCGGTGGCGCCGCCCTACGTTTCGAGGACTACTCGGACTTCGGCAACACGGTCACCGGCAAGCTCTCCGGGCGCTTCGAGGTCACCGACACCCTCGCCCTCCGCGGCACGGTGTCCAATGGCTTCCGCGCCCCCGGCGTGCAGCAGGAGTTCTACTCCCAACGCTCCACTAACCTCAACGCTGCCGGCGTGCTGACCGACACCCTCACTGCCCTGCAGGGCGGCGCCGTGACTCGCGCCTTCGGCATCCCGAAGCTCAAGGAAGAGACCTCCCGCAACTATTCGGTGGGCCTGGTCTCCAAGCCGTCGGACAACTTCCGCGTCACCTTCGACTTCTATCGCGTCGACATCAAGGACCGCATCGTCTTCTCGAGCAACATCGATCCCAGCTTCGGTCCCCAGGTCGCCAGCCTCCTCGACCAGCTGGGCGTCGGGCAGGTGCTCTTCTTCACCAACGCCATCGACACCAAGAGCACCGGCGCCGACCTGGTGCTGCTCTACGACTGGAAGCTGCCCAGCGATCGGCTGCTCGCCTTCGAGGGCGCCTTCTCGCTCAACAAGACCGAGGTCACCGACCGTCACTCGTCGTCGTCGATTCTGCCCGCCAACAAGCTCTTCGACGACACCCAGGTGACGCTCATCGAGCACGGGCAGCCGCGCCAGCACCACGTGGTCTCCAGCACCTACTACCAGGGGCCGTTCAAGGCCAACCTGCGCCTCAACTACTTCGGCTCGGTGCAGGGGCAGGGCTTCACCCCCGGCCTCATCCAGACCTGGAAAGCCAAGACGCTCACCGACGTCACCTTCACCTACTCGCTGCGCAACAACCTCGACGTCAGCCTCGGCGGGCTCAACGTCTTCAACGTCTATCCCACCAAGTGGGACGAGGTGAACGGCTTCCCCTTCCCGCAGCTGGGTTTCACCTATGGCTGGGAGACGCTGCCGTTCGGCATCAACGGCGGCTATTACTTCCTGCGCATGAGCTACCGCTTCAACCACAGCTAGGTAGCTGGTTGCCCGTGGACGCGCGCTCGCGCGTCATCGTCATCGCGAGCGAAGCGAAGCGATCTCGACGCTGCGGCGTCGAGATTGCTTCGTCGCTGCGCTCCTCGCAATGACTAGGCCGAGAGGAGTAGCTAGAGGAGCTTTCTTGCCATCGCCGCCACGTTTCCGGCGGTGAAGCCGAAGTGGACGGCGAGGTCCTCGTATTTGCCCGACTCGCCGAAGCGGGCGATGCCGTGCACCAGCCCCGACGGTCCGACCCAGCGGTCCCAGCCGAAGGGGCTCGCCGCCTCGAGAGCCAGGCGACGCTCCACCGTCGGTGGCAGCACGGAGTCGCGGTACTCCGGCGGCTGGCGGGCGAAGAGCTCGAAGGAGGGCAGACTCACGACCCGCGCCCGGATGCCTTCGCCGGCGAGCAGCTTCTGCGCCGCCAGGGTGACGTGCACCTCCGAGCCGGTGGCGAGCAGCAGCAGCTGCGGCGTTCCCCCTTCGGCGTCGGCCAGCACGTAGCCGCCGCGGGCCACCCCCGTCGCCGCCCGCTCCACCGCCTCGGCGAGGGTGGGCAGCTTCTGGCGGGTGAGGGCGAGCGCGGTCGGACCATCGGTGCGCTCGAGCGCCACCCGCCAGGCCGCCGCGGTCTCGTTGGCGTCCGCCGGCCGCAGCACCACCAGGTTTGGAATGGCGCGCAGAGCGGGCAGATGCTCGATCGGCTCGTGGGTGGGGCCGTCCTCGCCGAGGAAGATCGAGTCGTGGGTGAAGACGTAGATGACCGGCTGCCGCATCAGCGCCGCCAGGCGAATGCTCGGCCGCATGTAGTCGGAGAAGATGAGGAAGGTGCCGCCGAAGGGGCGCAGTCCCGAGAGCGCGAGCCCGTTCATGATCGCGCCCATGGCGTGCTCGCGCACGCCGTAGCGCATGTTGCGCCCCGCCGGGGTGGCGGCCTCGAAGTCGCCACCCCCCTCGATCGTCGTCTGGTTGGACTCGGCGAGGTCGGCCGAGCCGCCGAGCAGCTCGGGGATGGCCGGCGCGATGGCGTTGATGGTCTTGCCGGAGGCGGCGCGGGTGGCGAGGCTCGCGCCGGCGGGGAAGACCGGCAGCCGCTCCTGCCAGCCCGCCGGCAGCTCCAGCCGCGCCCGCCGGGCGAGCTCGGCGGCGAGCTCGGGGTGAGCCGCCGCCCACTCGTCGTGCCGCCGGCGCCACTCGGCGTGGTGGGGCTCGCACCGCTTCCGCGCGGCGGCGAAGGCCTCGCGCGCCTCGTCGGGGATGAGGAACTCGGCCTCCTCGGGCCAGCCGAGGGCGCGCTTGGTGGCCCGCGCCGCCTCGGCGCCCAGCGGCTCGCCGTGCGCCTTGGCGGTGCCCGCCTTCTTGGGGCTGCCGAAGCCGATCACCGTGTGCACGCGGATGAACGACGGCCGCGTGCGCTCGGCGGCGGCGGCCTCGATCGCCAGGTGCAGGGCGTCGAGGTCGTTGCCGTCCTCCACCGTCTGCACGTGCCAGCCGTAGGCAGCGAAGCGCGCCGCCACGTCCTCGGAGAAGGCGAGGTCGGTCGAGCCGTCGATGGAGATGTGGTTGGCGTCGTAGAGGACGTTGAGCGCGCCCAGGCGCAGGTGGCCGGCGAGCGACGAGGCCTCGGAGCCGACGCCCTCCATCATGTCGCCGTCGCTCGCGATCACCCAGACGCGGTAGTCGAAGAGCGCGGG
>DASYUP010000317.1:0-2741 GCA_036001185.1 Thermoanaerobaculia bacterium | reverse complement strand
ATCGCTGTCAGCTCACCTGCGGCGAGGGAGCGCTGGTGGTCGCCCAGTCCTCGGCGACACCGTCGTCCGGCGCGCCCAGCCACTCGGTCATGGTGCGGGTGGACGACGCCGACCGCCACCGCGCCCATGCCGAGCAGCACGGCGCGCGGATCGTCAACCCGCCGACCGACTACCCCTATGGCGAGCGGCAGTACACCGCCGTCGACCCGGGCGGCCACCTGTGGACCTTCTCGCAGACGATCGCCGACGTCGACCCGCGGGACTGGGGCGGGGAGCCCGGCGCGTGAGCCTCTGCCGCCATGGCCGCGGCGAGCTCCCGCCGGGCTGAGAGCCGGGACAGCGATGAAGGCCGTCCGTCTCGGTGCGCTGGGTCTGCTGCTCGGCGTGTTCGGCGCCGAGGCTGGTGCCCGATCTGCCGTCGACGCGCCCGGGGCGGCGCTCGATCTGCAGCGCAGCACGCCGCGGGAAGAGCTGCTCCTCGACACCGGCTGGCGCTTTCACCTCGGCAGCGCCGTGTCGTTGGAGAGGGACTTCGGCTTCGGCACCGAGGCGACGTTCGCCAAGGCCGGCACCGCCAGCGGCCCGGCGCAGCAGAACTTCGACGACAGCGGGTGGCGCACGGTCACCCTGCCCCACGACTGGGCGGTCGAGCTCGACTTCGTGCGCGTCGACGCCGAGGACGTCAGGAGCCACGGCTACAAGCCGGTGGGCCGGCAGTTCCCCGACACCTCGGTGGGTTGGTACCGGCGGTCCTTCACGGTTGCCGAGAGCGACCGCGGCAAGCGGCTCGAGTTGCGCTTCGAGGGCGTCATGCGCGACGCGATGGTCTGGCTCAACGGCCACTACCTCGGGCGCAATGCCAGCGGCTACGGGGAGTTCGGCTTCGATCTCACCGACTATCTGCGCTATGGCCATCGCAACGTGGTGGTGGTGCGCGCCGATGCCAGCCAACATGAGGGTTGGTTCTACGAGGGCGCCGGCATCTACCGCCACGTCTGGCTGGTCAAGGTGGCGCCGGTGCACGTGCCTCTCCACGGCACGTTCGTCACCTCGGAGGTCGAGACCGAGTCGGCGCCCGAGCGGGCGCAGGTGCACGTCGAGACGACGATCGCCAACGACGCGGAGACGGCGGCGGACCCGACGCTGGTCTCGGCGATCGTGGACGAGCACGGCGAGGTCGTCGCCAGCTCCGTCGCGGCGGTCGGGCCGATCGCGCCGTACGGTGAGCAGAACGTGCAGCAGACGATCGCCGTGGCGCGCCCGGAGCTGTGGTCGCTCGAGTCGCCACACCTGTATCGCCTGGTGTCGCTCGTCGCGCAGGGGGCAACGGCGCTGGACCGCACCGAGACGGTCTTCGGCATCCGCACCATCCGCTTCGATCCCGAACGCGGCTTCTTCCTCAACGGCAAGCCGGTGAAGATCAAGGGCGTCTGCTGTCATCAGGACCACGCCGGGGTGGGGGCGGCGCTGCCGGACCGGCTGCAGGAGTACCGGCTCGAGCGGCTCGCGGAGATGGGTGCCAACGCCTACCGCACCAGCCACCATCCGCCGGCGCCGGAGCTGCTGGCGGCCTGCGACCGGCTCGGCATCCTGGTGATGGACGAGAACCGGCTGATGGGCAGCGCTCCCGAGGTACAGGATCAAGTGCGCCGGCTCGTCCGGCGCGATCGCAACCACCCCTCGGTCATCCTCTGGTCGCTGGGCAACGAGGAGTGGTCGATGCAGAGCACCGAGACCGGCGCGGCGATCGCCCGCACGCTGGCCCGTGAGGTGCGCCGGCTCGACCCCACCCGCCCGATCACCTACGGCGGCGACAACGGCGAGCACTGGGCGGGGATCAACAGCGTGGTCGACGTGCGCGGCGTCAACTACCTCGGCCGCGGGGACGTCGACGCCTACCACCGCCAGCACCCGCAGCAGCCGGTGTTGGGAAGCGAGGAGGCGAGCACCTACTGCACCCGTGGCGTCTACGCCCGCGACGAGGCGAACGGCTACGTCACCGACTACGACGCCGAGGCGCCGGGCTACGGCTCGCTGGCCGACCGCTGGTGGAAGTTTGCGGTGGCGCGCCCCTGGCTGGCCGGGGCGTTCGTGTGGACCGGCTTCGACTATCGCGGCGAGCCCAGCCCCTTCTCCTGGCCGTGTATCAGCTCACACTTCGGCGTCATGGACACCTGCGGCTTTCCGAAGAACAACTTCTATTACTACCAGGCGTGGTGGTCCGACCGCGACGTCCTGCACGTGGCGCCGCACTGGAACTGGAAGGGCCGCGAGGGGCAGCCGATCGTCGTTCGCGTCGACAGCAATGCCGACGAGGTGGAGCTCCTCCTCAACGGCAAGAGCCTGGGTCGCAAGCGCGTGGAGCCGAACGAGCACCTGCTGTGGACGGTTCCCTACCAGCCAGGGACGCTGCTCGCCCGTGGCCGGCGAGGCGGCAGGCTGCTGACCGCCGCGGTGGTGACGACCGGCCGGCCGGCGGCCGTGGTGCTGACGCCCGATCGCGGCACGATCCGGGCCGACGGCGAGGACCTCTCGATAGTGAACGTCTCGGTGCGCGATCAGCAGGGACGGGAGGTCCCGGACGCCGACTCGCTGATCCACTTCACGGTGACGGGCGGCGCCACCATCCTCGGCACGGGCAACGGCAATCCCAGCAGCCACGAGGCCGACACCTGCGTCGACGGCGGCTGCCAGCGGCGGCTGTTCAGCGGCCGGGCGCAGGTGATCGTGCGGGGGAGCCG
>DASYUP010000316.1:0-5224 GCA_036001185.1 Thermoanaerobaculia bacterium | reverse complement strand
CGCCGAAGGCGATCGCCGGCGAGCTGGCGCGGCGCGTCATCGGCCAGGGCGAGGCTGTGCGCGAGCTCGCCGTCGCCCTGGCCAAGAAGCTCGGCGGTCTGCGCGTCGGGCACATCCTGATGATCGGCTCCTCGGGCACCGGCAAGACGACGCTGATGCGCGCCGTCGAGGCGCTGCTCGCTGCCCGGCCCGAGCTGGCGCTGCGCTCGACGGTGGTGCGCATGCACGCCAACGTGCTGGGCGAAGAGGCCGAGCGCGGCCGCCCCGGCGAGGCGGTGCTCTGGCGCCTGCTCGACCGCGCGCGCGAGCAGCTGGGGGCCGACGCCTCCGCCGAGCAGCTGCTCTCGCGCGCCGCCCGCGGCCTGGTCTTCGTCGACGAGGTCGACAAGATCCGCTCCCACGTCGGTGACCGCCCCAACGTCGCCGGCATCCGCGCCCAGGAAGCCCTGCTCACCCTGATCGAGAACGAGGCCATCCCCATGCGGCTGCCGGAGTGGGCGGGCGGTGGTGTCACCACTGTCGACTCGAGTGGCTTGCTGTTCGTCTGCGCCGGCGCCTTCGAGGGCCTCTACGAATCGGTCTACGACCGCGTCACCGTCGGCCGCGACCGCGGCTCGCTGCGCGCCACCACCACCTTCGACAGCGGCAAGGTGCAGGAGCAGCTCAACTTCTCGCTGCGCGACTGGCTGCGCAACGAGGACCTCTTCGACTACGGCATGAGCCCGCAGTTCCTGTCGCGCTTCGACGCCGTCGTGCTGCTGCACGACCTGGTGGTCGACGACCTGGTGCGCATCTTCCTCGAGGCGCCGGAGTCGGGCTACGCGGTGGCGCGCCAGTATTTCGCCCAGCACGGTAAGCGGCTCACGCTGTCGCCGGCGGCGGTGCGCCGCATCGCCGCCGAGGCGGCCCGGCAGCCGCGGCTGGGAGCGCGCGCCCTGAAGGAGGTCTTCCGGCGCGTCATTCGCGACTACGAGATCGACCCCGAAGCGGCGGCCCCGGGGCCCGGTACGGCATTGGTCATCGACCTGCCCGAGGTCGAGGCGGCTCTGCGCCGCGAGTAACCCGGCTCTGGCGTAGAGCGGGCTCGCCCCCGTCCGTCCGCGCCCGCTAGCCCGCGGTCACGCCGGGCCGCGTCCGGCGGGCGTGGCGTTCCACCACCAGCTGCCGGTAGCGCTGCCGCCGCCGCAGCTGCTGCCAGATGGTGGGCGCCAGGCTAATGGCCACCACCCCGAGGAAGGCAAGGCCGATCTTGCCCAGCTTCGAGCGATCGCCGCCCTGCCACATGTCGAACAGGCTGGCGGCGAAGTAGGTGTAGATGAGCATCGCCGGGGCGATGCCCAGCGTCGAGGTGAGGATGAAGCGGCCGAACTTGACGCCGGCGAGCGCCGCTCCGAAGTTGACCACCGGGAAGGGCACCGGCAGGAAGCGCACCCCCACCATCGACCAGAAGCCGTGACGGCGCAGCAGCGTCTCGATGCGCTTGAGGCGCTTGCCGGCGACGCGGCGCACGAAGTCGCGGCCCAGCAGGCGCGCCAGGCCGTAGGAGATCGCCGCCCCCAGCACGCAGCCCAGAGTGTTGTAGGCAGCCCCCTGCAGCGAGCCGAAGACGATGCCGCCGGCGATGATCAACGGCGTCATCGGCAGGCCGATGGGGCCGGCGAGGATGTAGAGGCCGATGAGCACCAGCGGCGCCCAGCTCGAGTCGCGCAGGCCGAGGAAGAAGGCGACCAGCCGGTGGCGCTCGAGCAGGTGGCCGAGGGGCGTGAAGCGCAGCAACGCCGCACCGACGGCGAGCAGCCCGAGCAGCGACAGGAAGCGCACCGTGGCGCCGAGCGGGAAGCGCTGGTAGGGCCGCACCTGGGGATGGCGGCGGCCGCTGACCTCGAGGCCGCGGGCGAGGTCGGCGCGCAGGGCCAGGACGTCGACGCCGAGCACGGCGTCGGGCAGCCCTGAGAGGCACGCCTCGGCCTCTGCGTAGCGCAGCCGGGCGAGGTCGATCTCGCCGTCGCGACGGGCGCGCAGGGCACCGGCGAGACCGGCGAGGGCCAGCGCCAGGTCGCACTCCGCCGGCTGCGGGCAGGACTGGGCGACGGAGTCCCAGATCGCCGCCGCCGCCGCGAAGTCGCCGCTCTTGTAGGCGTCGAGGCCGGCAAGCAGTTGGGCGGCGATGGCCACGATGGGGATGGGTGCGCGGCCGCGGCGCGAGCGCCGGGCCGACGCCCCTAGGCGTCTTCGAGGGCGAGAAACTCGCGCATGTGCTGCTCGAGCACCTGCTGCGCCGTGGGGTCCATGAAGTTGAGCTTCAGCTCGTTGATCACCATCACCTCGGCCCGCTCCCACTCGCGCCAGCACTCGAGGCAGACGGTGCGGCGGATCTCCTCGCCCAGCGGGCCGGGCAGCGGCAGCCGCGACAGCGCCTCGCGGGTCTGCCCGCAGCGGCGGCAGGTCACCTCACTCACGGTCGTCATCGCGAGGCCCCGCAGGGGCCGCGGCGATCTCCACGTCGAGGTCGCCACGGGCGCTGCGCGCCCTCGCGACGACACGAAGATCTGTCACTTCACCTCCCCGGGCAGCACGATGGAGCTCTCGGCGCGCGACAGCACCTCGCGCGGCACGCGCACCAGCAGCACCAGGTCGCGGTCGGCGTCGCCGCCGCGCAGCGCCTTGACCACCTCGTCGGGCAGGGCGATCTTGGCCCACGCCGGGCGCCGCTCGTTCTCGCGCGCGGTCTCGGTGACCAGCTGCGCCAGCGGCACCAGCTCGACCTTTTGCGGGTATTTGTCGAGCGCGAAGCGCAGCGCCTCGAGGGGGTCCTTCGGGCTCACGAGGACCTCGGAGTCACGACAGGCGCGCTCCGGCGCCCTCGGCGGGGATGCCGAGCTCGGCGCGGAACCAGTCGATGGTGCGGCTCAGGCCCTCGGCGAGCGACACCGATGGTTCCCAGCCCAGGCGAGTGCGGGCGAGGGTGATGTCGGGCTGCCGGGTCTTGGGATCGTCCACCGGCAGCTCGCGGAAGGCGATCTCGCTGCTGCTGCCGATCGCCGCCTTGATGCGCTCGGCGAACTGCAGCACCGTCATCTCGGTGGGGTTGCCGATGTTGCAGGGGTCGTGCAGGTCGCTCTCCAGCAGGCGGCAGATTCCTTCCACCAGGTCGCTGACGAAGCAGAACGAGCGCGTCTGACTGCCGTCGCCGAACACGGTCAGCGGCTCATTGCGCAGCGCTTGCTGGATGAACGCCGGCACCACCCGCCCGTCGCGCACCCGCATGCGCGGGCCGTACGTATTGAAGATGCGCACGATACGGGTGTCGAGGCCGTGCGCCCGGTGGTAGGCCATGGTCATCGCCTCGGCGAAGCGCTTGGCCTCGTCGTAGACGCCCCGCGGGCCGATGGGGTTGACGTTGCCCCAGTAGGTCTCCGGCTGCGGATGCACCAGCGGGTCGCCGTAGACCTCGGAGGTGGAGGCGAGCAGGAAGCGGGCGCGGTGCGCCTTGGCCAGCCCCAGCGAGTTGTGAGTCCCCAGCGAGCCGACCTTGAGCGTCTGGATGGGCAGCTCGAGGTAGTCGACCGGCGAGGCGGGCGAAGCGAAGTGGAGGATGCGGTCGACCTTCTCGTCGAGCTCGAGCGGCTTGCTGATGTCGTGACGGACGAAGCGGAAGCGTGGATCGGCGAGCAGGGCGGCGACGTTCTCTTCGCGGCCGGTCACCAGGTTGTCGACGCAGATCACCCGCAGGCCCTCGGCGAGCAGCCGCTCGCAGAGGTGCGATCCCAGGAAACCCGCTCCGCCGGTGACGACTGCCGTGGGCACGTGCGCTCCTCTAGGTCCGCTCGGAATCCTGCTGGCGATACCAGGCGACGAAGCGCTGGAGGCCTTCGCGGATGGGTACGCGCGGCGAGTAGCCGAGCAGGCGCTGGGCCTTGCGCACGTCGGCGAAGGTGATGGGGACGTCGCCCGGCTGCTCCGGAAGATAGTCGATGCGTGGCTCCACATCAAGCGCGGCGGCGAGCAGCTCCACCAGCTCCTTGAGGGCGGTGGTCTCGGCACCGCCGAGGTTGAGGATCTCGAAGCCGGGCGCCAGGTCGAGCGCCGCCACCAGCCCGTCGAGGATGTCGTCGACGTAGGTGTAGTCGCGGCGGCTGCTGCCGTCGCCGTACAGCGGCACCTGCTCGCCGCGCGCCAGCAGGTCGGTGAACTTGTGGATCGCCATCTCCGGCCGCTGGCGCGGCCCGTAGACGGTGAAGAAGCGCAGGCAGGAGCAGCGCAGGCCGTAGAGGTGATGGTAGTTGTAGCAGAGCAGCTCGCCGGTGCGCTTGGTGGTGGCGTAGGGGCTGATCGGCTGCTCGACCGGGTCGTCCTCGGCGAACGGCACCTTCTCGTTGATGCCGTAGACCGACGAGCTGGAGCCGAAGACGAAGACTTCCGGGCCGTGGTGCCGCGCCGCCTCCAGCAGCCGCAGGGTGCCGATGCAGTTGACGTCCTCGTAGAGGATGGGCTCGCGCAGGCTGGGGCGCACGCCGGCGCGGGCGGCGACGTGGACGACGCCGTCGAACGGCGAGCGGGCAAAGAGCCCGTCGACCAGGGCGGCGTCGCGGATGTCGCCCTCCACCAGCCGGTAGTCGGGGTCGGCGAGGAAGGGCGCTACGTTGGCCCGCTTGCGCGCCGGCGCGTAGAAGTCGTTGAAGTCGTCGAGCACGGTGACGCGGTCGCCGCGACCGAGCAGGCGGCGCGTCAGGTGCGAGCCGATGAAACCGGCGCCGCCGGTGACCAGGAGGTGCTTGCCCATCCGGTGAGCTTGGGGTCGGAAGTCTCGGGTCGGAAGTCTCGCGCCGGCACCGGTCCGCCGGCGATTCGGCGGCGCGGATCCTACTACGGCCCCCGACCAGGCGGTGGCGGCGTGGGGGTGGCGGCGGGGGCGGCTGGTCCGTTCGCCGGTTCGGCGGTCGGCTCCGGCGCCGCCGCCGACTCCGGCGCCCGCACCGCCTCCGGCGCCGCCGGCTCGCCGGTCGGCGAGGCTGCCGGGACCGGCTCGTCGGCCGCCGTCTTGGCGTTTCCACCCTGCGCCCCTACGGTGGCGTTGTAGCGCGTCTCGATGCCCTTCTTCTGCCGGTTGCGGATAAGCCAGCGCAGCAGCTTCGATTCCTTCACCCCGACGACGATGTCGTTGACGGCGTCGTAGATCAGCGGGTCGTTGATCAGCTTGCTGGCGCTGCCCTGACCGCGGTCG